>JAZUEE010000056.1:0-4701 GCA_045639985.1 Bacteroidales bacterium | reverse complement strand
CCGATGCTTCAAAGTTAGCGGCGACCTATTCACGGTCAGTTTCATCAGTCTGCTCTGCTCTCCCCCATTTGTTCCGCCCGTCGTGGAAGCCATGGGAAACCGCAAAGTGCTCATCAGCGGTATCGCCATCGGTTTGGTCGGCTATGCCGTCGGCAACTATTTAGGTTCGATTTTCGCCGCCATCCTCGGCATCTTATAATGAACTAATCACATTAACAAAATAAATTCTATTTATCATCTTTAATTCCTCCATCAATGACATTAGAAGCCACGCTTTCAACCGCCCTGAAATCAACCTTACAAGAGTTATACAATATAGATATAGAGGCAAACGCCTCCCTTATACAGCCAACCCGAAAAGAATTTGACGGAGACCTGACCATTGTGGTTTTTCCATACGTTAAACTCGCGCACAAGGCCCCCGATATGGTAGCCAAGGAAATCGGCGACAAGCTCTGCGAGAAAGTCGAGTTTCTCACAGACTACAACGTCGTAAAGGGTTACTTAAACCTGTCTATTGCCGATAGTTTTTGGGCAAATTATCTTCAGGAAAATCACACAAACGCCCAATACGGCATATTTCCCACTAAGGATGAAGACCCTGTTCTTATCGAGTATTCTTCGCCCAATACGAACAAGCCGCTACATCTCGGTCACGTCCGCAACAACCTACTCGGGCATTCCGTATCCCAAATCATTGCCGCCTGCGGACATCCCGTTGTGCAAGTTAACTTGGTGAATGACCGCGGCATCCACATCTGCAAATCCATGGTGGCATGGCTGCGCTACGGTAATGGCGAGACCCCGGAATCTGCCGGCATCAAGGGCGACCATTTGGTGGGCAACTATTACGTGGAATTTGACAAACATTACAAAGAGGAACAAAAAGCCCTTATGGAGCAAGGACTTTCAGAAGATGAAGCCGCCCAACAAGCCCCGATTCTGTTGGAAGCACGTGAGATGCTCCGCAAATGGGAAGCCGGCGATGAAACCGTCCGCAACCTCTGGCAACAGATGAACCAATGGGTATATGCCGGCTTCGACCAAACCTACGAACGCCTCGGCATCCATTTCAACAAGACATACTACGAATCAAACACCTATCTTCTTGGCAAAGCACTCGTTCAGGAAGGCCTCGACAAAGGCGTCTTCTACAAACACGAAGATGGTTCGGTTCGTGTAAGTCTCGTTGATGAAGGATTAGACGAAAAAGTGTTGCTGCGAAAAGACGGCACATCCGTTTATATGACGCAAGACTTAGGCACCGCGCAACTCCGTTATGAAGAATTTCATCCGCAAAAGATGATATATGTCGTTGGTAATGAGCAGAATTATCACTTCGACGTGTTAAAACTCGTCTTGGGCAAGAAATTACAGAAAGAATTCGGCAACAGCATCTTCCATTTGTCCTACGGGATGGTGGAACTTCCTTCCGGCAAAATGAAATCCCGTGAAGGCACCGTGGTCGATGCCGACGACTTGATGGATCAGATGTTCAATGAGGCCAAAACAGGTACAGAATCATTAGGGAAGTTCGACTTCGCCGAGGACGAAGCCCGCGCCTTGTATGAAATGGTGGGCTTGGGAGCCCTGAAATATTTCATCCTCAAGGTAGATCCCAGCAAAAACATGCTCTTCAACCCTGCCGAATCAATTGATTTCAACGGCAACACGGCACCATTCATCCAATACACACACGCCCGTATCAAATCATTATTGCGCAAAGCCGCCGACCAAGGCATGGACATTAATGCAAAGCCATCAACTAACATTGTGTTAGAAGGCGATGAAAAAGTTCTTGTCAAAATGCTGTACAAATACCCGCAAACGGTACTTTCCGCCGGCGACAGTTTCAGCCCAGCCCTCATTGCCAATTTCATCTACGATTTGGCGAAACAGTTCAACCACTTCTATCAGGACACCCCGATTATGAAGGAAACCGACGAGAACAAACGTCTGGTCCGCCTCCAAATCTCCCAATTCGTCGCCCTGACCATCAAGAACGGAATGAAGTTATTGGGCATTAACGTGCCGGAAAGGATGTAAAGGTTTCAAGTTTCAGGTTTCAGGTTTCAAGTTTCAAGCAAAGGCACACTGTATATGTAGTTCCGTGCTTGTTGGTAAAAATTTAAAGTTTAAAGGATAATTATCGTATTAACATATTACCGTATTAACATATTTTCTCATCCCTACCCCGCCCTTCGGGCACCCCTTCCTAAGGAAGGGGAATTAGTGTCTTCCCATTATCTCATTATCACATTACCGCATTAACATTGTTTCCCCTACCCCCATATTATTCAACGGTTATTTTGGCGAATGGCACATTTCCCGAAAGCCATTTGGGATTGCAGCTTTTGCATCACGCCCAACAGATTATCTGTTGCGATGGGGCCATTGACAAAATGGTGGCACACGGAGTAATGCCGACCGTGATTGTCGGGGATTGCGATTCGATGACGGAAAAAGACAAAGAATGTTGGAGTAAGATTCTGTCGGTAGATAAAAGTGAAGAATACAACGATTTGCAGAAAGCTCTGAAATATTGTTTGCGGAATCATCTTGACCACATTGTCCTTCTTGGTTGTGAAGGGCTTCGCGACGACCATTTTATCGCGAATATCAGCATTATGGCCTCCTACTGCGAACATTTGGATCTGGTCATGATTCCAAATCATGGGATTTTCAACGTCATACGAGAAACAACCGCCTTTCCATCCATTCGGGGACAGCAAGTATCGGTTTTCACGAAAGATGAAAACCTACCGTTGACTTTTCATGGATTAAAATATCCCGTAAAGGAACGTTGCTTTAAGCACTTGTGGGAAGGCAGTCTCAACGAAGCATTGAGCGAAGAATTCTCAATAGAATTACACCAAAAAGGTATCGTTATTGTTTATCGGAATTTGGATTAGATTCTATCCAAGACAGTCTGCACCAACGCTTCCATTTGAGGATGATAATCATCTAAGAAGCGTCCTGTGAGGCGGTTGGCGATAATGAGACAGACGGTCAGAGGATGATGACCGAGTACATTGCCCAATCCGTAAATAGCAGAGCACTCCATTTCCATATTGGTAATCATACGACCTTGATAGTTGAATGATTCGATTTTCGGATTCAGTTCGGGGAAGGCGAGTTTTGCGCGAACCTGACGTCCTTGTGGGCCGAAGAAACCCGGAGCGCTGACGGTAACGCCTTTTTTCATGTCGAAAGCGATGCGTTGCAGTAATTCCGGAGATGCCGGAGTACAATACGGTCGTGAGAGTCTATCGTTCCATTTGGAATGTAGCACAAAGGCATCCACCATATCTTCATCAATCCAACTTCCGTGGTCATAGAACTGCAACACACTGTCAATGCCCAGGCCCCACTCGGAGGCGACAAAATCGCCGCAATCAATGTTCGGCTGAAGTGCGCCGGAGGTTCCGATGCGTACCAGATTGAGGGTGCGATGTTCGGATTTCACCTCCATATTCTGTAAATCCACATTAGCCAAAGCGTCCAATTCTGTGAGGACGATGTCGATATTATCGGTACCCATGCCCGTGGATATTGCCGAGACACGCTTACCTTTATAAAATCCTGTATGCGTAACCATTTCGCGGTTCTGTTTCTTCACTTCAATCGTATCAAAGAATTGAGAAATCGTGGGCACGCGCCCGGGATCACCGACCAATAAGACATTATCGGCCAAGTCGTCGGGTTGCAAATTCAAATGATATATGGAGCCATCGTTTTGGCAGGGCAATTCAGATGCAGGGATTTTCATTGTAGTTTTATTTTAGAGCGGGCGCGACACCGAAGTACCGCGCCCGCCGCTCATTGTTTATTTTATTGGATTTATTTTACCAGTGTTATGGAACCCGAATAGAGTTTTTCTTCTCCATTCATCGTCTTAAATCGTATTTGATAGACATACACGCCAGCCATAGCGGGTTTTCCATTAGCCGTAGTTCCATCCCAACCTGTTTCAATATTTCCACTCTTGAATTGCAGGGAACCGTTACGGTCATAGATTAACATTTCGTACGTTTCGGCTTCCACGCCTTCGCCCTTAGGTGCGAAGATATCGTTGTTTCCATCTCCATCCGGCGTGAATGAATTCGGCACATAGAAGAAGAACGGCACGGTTACAGTAACTTGGTGAGCCACTGAGTCTCTACACTCGTTCTCATCCACTACCGTGAGATTAATGGAATAGTTGCCTGGATGCGTGTAATTGTGTTGCGGATCATCAATATCCGTTTGGATATTTTCAATAAGGTCAGAGTGAAGATCACCGAAATTCCAAGTGTTTGAAATTCCTTCCGGAGTGGTCATATTCGTACAATATACTCTACCTTCGCCAGATTCAACAAAAACATCTGTCGGGGTAACCGTAAAGGCAGCCCGTGGATTAGGCATAACATAAACTCGGAAGGTATCGGTTGTTTTGCAATCACCATCTAAAAGCGCGGTGACCACATAATCGGTGGTATCCAGCGGATTTACCGTAATAGTTTCGCCCTCACGCCCCACATTCCAAGTATATTTATGAACAGGAGAGCCCTCTAATGTAGCTGTTAACGTTGTGCTTTGGCCTTCGCAGATATGGTCTTTACCAGTAATTTCCGGAAATTCCAAATCGGTAATCTTAATATTGACGGCATCCGTACTTTTGCAACCGTTATTGAAAGTAACCGTAACTTCGTAAGTAGTGGT
>JAZUEE010000055.1:0-2556 GCA_045639985.1 Bacteroidales bacterium | reverse complement strand
AAAATGTCCCACGGTATCAAACAACTTATTCCTGATCCATGGGCTGACATCCTCGGCAAATACCCTGTCGGTTCCAAACATACAGCTACCGTTCGTAACTTCACGAACTTCGGTATCTTTGTGGAACTCGAAGAAGGTGTTGACGGCTTGATTCATATCTCCGACCTTTCCTGGTCTAAGAAAATCAAACATCCCGCTGAATTTACGAAAGTTGGCGAACCTATCGAAGTTGTTGTTCTTGAAGTCGATACCGAAAATCGTCGTCTCAGCTTAGGCCACAAACAACTCGAAGAAAATCCTTGGGATGTGTTTGAAACCGTATTCACCATCGGTTCCGTACATCAAGGCACCATCACCTCTATGAATGATAAGGGTGCTGTGGTAGCTCTTCCTTACGGTATTGAAGGTTTTGCTTTCAATAGAAATCTTGCTAAAGAAGACAAATCCAACGCTAAAGTTGACGATGTCCTCGATTTCATGGTTGTTGATTTCTCTAAGGAAGCAAAGAAAATTCATCTTTCCCATACGAAGACTTGGCAAACTACCAAGGATGAAGATGAAAAAGTGAAAGAAGATGAAGCTCGCAAACAAGCTAAAGAAATTGCCAAAGTAAACGAAAGCAATGTTGAAAAGGCAACTCTTGGTGACTTGGACGTTCTTCAATCTTTGAAAGAAGATCTTGAAAAAGAAGAAAAATAATCTTTCAAATCTATATGAAAAGACCGACCGAATGGTCGGTCTTTTTTTTTATCTTCGCGCCGCTAAATCAATATTGGATGAAAAAACATATAATTACTTGTACTATATTGATAATGTGTTTGTTAACGTTATCTTTAGACGTGAAAGCCCAGCGTTTTATTGGCTTTGTGTCGGCAGGAGCCAACTTCGCCCAAATTGAAGGTGACGATGTGCATGGCTTTACCAAAGTCGGCGTGAATGCCGGACCAGGCATTAAGTTGTTCTTGGATCGTAAACAGGTTTGGTCTGTGACCGCCGAACTGCTCTACGTGCAGAAAGGCGCTTATAAACACTGTTCACCAGGCTACTTTGATACCTTGAATTATCACCCGGTTATGTTTGAAGATGTGGATCGTACCATAGATTTTAATCCCAAAGTGAAGTGTAACATTTCTTTGGATTACGTCCAAATACCAGTTATTTTCCGTTACGAAGATGTCCGAACAGGATGTACTTTTGGTCTGGGATTTTCATGGAGCCGCTTGGTCCGTGCCAAAGAAATTTATAACGGGTTTACTCGAACGACACGGCTTGGCTCAGGCACGTACAAAACAAGCGATTGGTCCATATTGGCCGATGTCGATATTAGACTGTATAAGAATCTTTCCCTCGATATTCGGTGGGAATACTCCTTGGCACCAATTCGCTATATGCGTTACCAATGCGGCAAAATGGGCGCTGATGGCAACTTTATCGTGACACGTGATGAAACCAATAAGATGAGAAACCATCTCCTTTCCTTGCGTTTGAGCTATTACATTAATGAAACATTTGTGAAAAATACCAAAACAAACCGAAAAGGTGAATTGATGGGTACCAAGTGGATAAGAGAAATTCCAGATTATGATTAAAATGTCTTTAAAACAAATTGTTTGTCTTTCCCTGTTGACGTTGGCACTTTTCTGCTTAAGTTGCCAAGACAAACTGGATCTCATGGCCGATTACAAGGATATTACGATATCCTATGCGATTTTGAATAAAGATGACCCTGTCCATTATTTTAAAATTTATCGCGGATACCAAACGGAAGATAATGCTCTGATAGAGGCCTCCAAATGGGAAAATATCTATTATCCGGTGGATTCTATAGAGGTTCGTTTAGAAGAGTACAATGAAAGGGGACAACAGATTCGTAGCGCGGTGTTGGATACGACATCTGTAGTGGATAAGTCCTCTGGTTATTTTGCCAATCCCAGACAGCAACTCTATTATTCCACTTGGGAATTGAATGACCATTACAAATATCGATTAGTTATTAAACACCTGAATAGTGGGGAAGAAATATATGCGGAGACGTTGATTGTGGGTGATTGTTCTATTGATTTGCCCTACGACCAAAATCCTTTTTCCTGCCAACGAGATTTTGCACCGACATTTCGAATTATTTCAGCAGATGATAGTAGAATGATGAGAGAATTGAATGTCGCTATTTGTGATATGTATATTGTTTTCCATTATATCGAGGTTGATAATGAGACAAAGAAAGTGGAACACAAAACGGCAACCAAGAAAATGAATGCGTCGTATAGGACGCCTCAGTCAGATGGAACTATTAAGTTTGATTCTTTCACTGCCCGTGATTTGCTGTTGGCCATTAAGGAGAATATTAGACCGAAAGAAGGAGTGACCCGCTATGTGGACACGGTGGATGGTAAACCTTTTTTCTGTATTGAGGTTCAGGCCTGGTTTGCCACCAAAGATTTTCAAACCTATCATAATGTTGCCATGCCAACCACGAGCATAATCCAAGATAGATTGGAATATACGAATTTTATTTCTCCCGACAATAATGCTTATGGTTTGTTAGCGTCTCGGAAT
>JAZUEE010000054.1:0-2986 GCA_045639985.1 Bacteroidales bacterium | reverse complement strand
CAACTTGACGTTTTTCTTGATACCGTTCCAGGAAAAGTCGCGGCTGATGCCGTAAATCGTCAATCCTTCGATGGGATAGCCTGCTTCGGGGACGCGCTGCATCTCCATCTTATTGTCTGCCCCGATGAAAAGGATTTCCGCATCGGGATTTTCTTTCTTTATTTTATTGGCGATTGCCAATGCGGGGAAGATATGTCCACCTGTTCCGCCGCCACTGATTAAATATCTCATAGGGTTAATGTGTTAATGCGGTAATGTGATAATGCGATAATGCGATAATGAGGTAATGTGATAATGTGGTAATGCGATAATGAGGTAATGTGATAATTTTATTTTTTATCGTTTTGAGTTTGTTGAGCTATTTTCTTTTTGGTCTTAGAAATGATAGCATTTAGTAAACGTCTGATTTCTTCTAACTTATCATCTAAATTTGATGTGTCAGGATAGTCCTTTGACAAGTGGCAAAGTTTTAACCAATATTCAGTTTCAACAGCTTCCTTATCTGCTATTTTAAGTTTGTGTATAAAATCTATAATACTTTCTGCACTTTGCGCTTCGTGAATATTCGCGCCGATGGATGTTCCCGATTTCAATAACTGATTGGCTATAACGAAATGCTTCTGTTCTTCCAATAAATTACAATATTGCATAATAGAAAGAGCAAATTCAACTCCCAATTCCAGAATTATGTTTTTCCGTTCAGCCATCCCTCAAAATTATCGCATTACCGCATTAAACAATTATCGCATTTTATACGCTTTCATCGTGTTCTGCAGCAGGCACGCCATTGTCATAGCGCCCACGCCGCCGGGAACTGGCGTGATGGCTTCGCATTTTTTGGAGACCTCTTCAAAGTTCACGTCTCCACATACGCGGTAACCATTGGGTTTCCCGGGATCGGGAATGCGGTGAATGCCCACGTCAATGACGGTGGCTTTCTCCTTAACGTAATCTGCGGTAATCATCTCCGGCTGGCCTATGGCCACGATGAGGATGTCGGCACGGCTGCACACGCGTTTGAGGTTTTTGGTGCGGCTGTGGCAGACGGTGACCGTGGCATTGGCGTCCTTTTGGAGCAGCATCATGGAGAGCGGTTTGCCTACAATATTGCTGCGGCCCACAATCACGCAGTCTTTCCCCGTTGTTTCAATGCCGCTGCGGCGAATTAATTCCATTACGCCGTGCGGAGTGGCTGGTGCAAAGCATTCTTTGCCCAACAACAGATTGCCCATGTTGATGGGATGGAAGCAATCCATATCCTTGCGGGGATCGACGTGCGTCGTGACGTTATCTATGGAAATCTGCTTGGGCAATGGCATTTGAATGATGTAGCCATCGACCTCATCGTCACTGTTTAAAAAGTCTATGGTAGCTATAATATCCTCTTCTCGTACAGAAGATGGGAATTTGTAAGCGGAACACGTGAACCCCACGCCTTTGCATTGTTTTTCAATGCTGTTGACGTAACTGAGGGCGGCACCGTCCTCGCCTGCAATAATCACAGCCAAATGTGGAGCTGGCTTGCCTGCGTCCAACAGTGTTTTAACCTCTTCTGCAATTTCTGACTTTATTGTGCTGGCAATCTCTTTGCCGTCAATGATTTTCATTATGATAATGTGATAATGTGATAATGCGGTAATGTGTTAATGCGGTAATGTGATAATGAGATAATTTTTTAAACCTTAAACTTTAAATCTTAAACATTTACCAACAAGTACGGCACTTGCCTAACTGCGTGACTTGCTTGAAACCTGAAACTTGAAACCTGAAACTTGAAACCTACAGCGGTCGTCTGCCCGGTGCGTTCATGGCACGCATCAGATTCTTGGCTTTGCCGCTGTTCACCATCTTCATCATCTTGCGGGTTTCTTCAAATTGCTTGAGCAGGCGGTTGACATCTTGGATGTCGCTGCCGCTACCATTGGCGATGCGCTTGCGGCGCGAACCGTTGATGATGTCTGGATGGGCACGTTCCTGTGGTGTCATGGATTGAATGATGACTTCTACGCTCTTGAAAGCGTTATCGTCCAAGTCCATGTTTTTCACCAATTTACCCATGCCGGGAATCATGGACATCAGATCTTTGACATTGCCCATCTTCTTGATTTGCTGAATCTGAGCCATGAAGTCGTTGAAGTCGAATTCGTTTTTGGCGAGTTTCTTCTGAAGTTTGGCGGCTTCTTCCATGTCAAACTGGTCTTGCGCCTTTTCCACGAAAGAGCGGATGTCGCCCATGCCGAGGATGCGCTCGGCCAAACGATCGGGATGGAACACGCTCAGGGCTTCCATTTTCTCGCCCGTGCCGATGAACTTGATGGGTTTGTCAACCACGGCCTTGATGGTCAGCGCCGCACCACCGCGGGTGTCGCCGTCCATCTTGGTGAGGATGACGCCGTCGAAGTTCAACTTGTCGTTGAACGCCTTTGCCGTGTTCACGGCATCTTGTCCGGTCATGGCATCCACAACGAAGAGGATTTCGTGCGGGTTGACGGCATCTTTAATGTTGCCGATTTCGTCCATCATCTCTTCGTCAACGGCCAAACGGCCGGCAGTATCAACGAGGACGACATCGTAGCCGTATTCCTTGGCATACTTCACGCCGTTTTGGGCAATCTTCACCGGCTCTTTGCATCCGTCTTCCGTATAGACGGTCACGCCGATTTGTTCGCCCAAGACCTTCAGCTGGTCAATAGCGGCAGGACGGTAAACGTCGCCAGCTACCAACAACGGCTTCTTGCCTCTCTTTGTCTTGAGGAGGTTGGCCAATTTGGCGGCGTGCGTTGTCTTACCGGAACCTTGCAAACCAGCCATCAAAATAATGGACGGATTGGATTTGATATTGATGTCGATGGCTTCGCGTCCCATTAACTCGATGAGTTCGTCGTAGGTGATTTTCACCATCAACTGGCTGGGAGAAACGGCCTTGAGCACGTTCATACCCAAGGCTTTCTTCTTGACGTTATCGGTAAATTCTTTTGCGATTTTA
>JAZUEE010000053.1:0-2722 GCA_045639985.1 Bacteroidales bacterium | reverse complement strand
CACTTTGTCTCGCCGTAATGCCCATTGCGGGTCACGAATACCACAAGGCCTCGACGGCGCTGCGGCAAAGCGCGTCAAATGGATATTCAGATGTGGAGAAAACCTATATGGTAGAGCGCATTATGGGTATGCACTTCATTTATCATACTCAGTATTGTCCATTTGATGGCTGGCGCCCGCCCAAGCACGATCCGTTTCTGACCATCGGCAGATGGCTGAACAAAGGCATCGACCCTATCGACTTGTCCTTGGAGGAACGCCTTCATCTGTACCGCACGACATTTCCCGACAGACCGTACAAGTTCAAACACGCCGCCAGCCTCCCCTCTGCCAAAAACGGCTATTTTAGGGACGAACTGTGGACAAGAGAATAACGGCGCTACCCATTCTCACATTCCCGCATTCCCGCATTTTCGCATTTTCACATTTTCACATTCCCGCATTCCCGCATTTTCGCATTTTCACATTTTCACATTCTCACATTACCGCATTACCGCATTATTTTCGTACTTTTGCGCGTTTTTTTAAATACTTTTGATTATGATTAAATCAATGACTGGCTTCGGCCGTACAACGGTTGAGGTTACCGGTAAATCTGTGACTGTCGAGGTTCGCACCTTGAACAGCAAGCAACTCGACCTCAACACCCGAATTGCCCCGTTGTTCCGTAACAACGAAAACGAAATCAGAACCATCGTCTCCCGTGAGTTGGAACGTGGCAAAATAGACTTCAACCTCTCACTTGACCGAAATGCGGCACCTACTGTTTCCATCAACAGCGCACTGGCAAAATCTTATTTCGATTCCCTGACCGCGCTCTCCGATGAACTCAACAACCCTATTGGCAGCGATATCTTTATGCAGGTGCTTCGTATGCCCGACGTGATTTCCACTCCGCAGGAGGAACTTTCCGATGAACTTTGGGAAGCTGTCAAAAACGCTATCGTGGAAACGTGCAACCAGGTGAACGACTTCCGCATCACCGAAGGCGCTGTGCTGGCCAAGGATTTTGAAAAACGCATTTGCCTCATCCGCGATATGATAGATGAAGTTACGCCGTTTGAAGAAAATAGAATTGCTACGCTTCGTGCAAAGTTTGAAAAATCTTTGTCCGAATTGGCCACCAAAACTCAGTATGACCCGAGTCGTCTTGAACAGGAAATTTTCTATTATATTGAAAAATTGGATATCACGGAAGAAAAAGTGCGTCTGCGCAAACACTGCAACTATTTCCTCGAAACGATGGAGGAACCGCAGGCCAACGGTAAGAAATTGGGCTTCATAGTTCAAGAATGTGGCCGCGAAATCAACACCCTCGGTTCCAAGAGCAACGATTTCAACATCCAGCAAATCGTTGTGCGTATGAAAGACGAACTTGAAAAGCTCAAGGAACAATTGGCCAATATTTTGTAATCAGTGATTGGTGAACTGAAAAATGAAAATGTGTAAAATGATAAATGGTTAATGTTTAATGGGGAATGATGTTAATACGATAATGTGTTAATGCGATAATACGATAATGTAATGACTTATTCCTTAAACCTTAAACCTTAAACATATTACTTATATGTCAAATATTTTATCCCTTATAGGCAGACCCAACGTGGGGAAGTCCACGTTGTTCAATAGATTGATTAAAGCGCGCGAGGCCATCGTGGATTCCGTGGCCGGTGTGACGCGCGACCGCCATTATGGCAAATCCGATTGGAACGGATATGATTTTTCCGTCATTGACACCGGCGGTTATGTGGTTGGCTCCGATGATATTTTCGAGTCCGAAATCCGCAAGCAAGCACAGTTGGCCATTGACGAGTCCGATGTCATCGTCTTTATGGTGGATGGGCGCGAGGGCCTCACGCCGTTGGATGAGGAGGTGGCGCAAATCCTCAGACGTTCCAAAAAACCGTATTATTTGGCCGTCAACAAAATCGACAGCCCCAGTAATTTCTTTGATTATGCTGAATTTTACGCTTTAGGCGTGGATCAGGTTTTCCCTATTTCCGCAGCTTCTGGCGGTGGTACGGGCGAACTCTTGGATGAGGTGGTGAAGCATTTCTCCAAAGATGTGGAAATGATGCCCGACGACCTGTCGCGTATCGCCATCGTGGGCAAGCCTAACGTGGGCAAGTCCTCAATTATCAATGCTTTCTTAGGAGAGGACAGACACATCGTCACGCCGTTGGCCGGCACCACGCGCGACACGATTTTCACGCGCTACCGCAACTTCGGCTTTGACTTCTATCTCATCGACACTGCCGGCTTGCGCAAAAAGAACAAAGTGGAGGAAGATTTGGAGTTTTATTCCGTGATGCGTGCCGTACGCTCCATTGAGAACGCGGATGTATGCATCGTGATGGCCGATGCCTCCCAAGGTTTTGACCAACAGGATTTGAACATCTTTGGTCTGGCTGTCCGCAACCACAAAGGCGTGGTCGTGGTGATGAACAAATGGGATTTGATTGAGAAGGATAACCACACACACAAAGAGTACGAAGATTTGATTAAAAGTCGTATTGCGCCGTTCCACGATGTGCCCATCATCTTCACTTCCGTGTTGGAGAAACAACGTATCTACAAAGTGCTCGAAACGGCCATTGAGGTCTATAAGAACCGTACCCGCAAGGTTTCCACGTCCGAACTGAATGACGTGATGTTGCCGATTATTCAAAACACGCCACCGCCAATGAACAAGGACAAGGTCATCCGCATCAAATATGCAACC
>JAZUEE010000052.1:0-9416 GCA_045639985.1 Bacteroidales bacterium | reverse complement strand
AAGCCGCGGATGAAGATGTCGTCGGCGTCTTGCAGAATGCGTACTTTCTCAGGGGTGATGTCGCCCAAAATACGTACGGCCAAGCCTGGTCCTGGGAATGGGTGGCGGGTGATGAGATGCTCAGGCATGCCCATGGAGCGGCCTACGCGACGCACTTCGTCCTTGAAGAGCCAGCGCAACGGTTCGCACAGTTTCAAGCCCATCTTTTCAGGCAGGCCGCCCACGTTGTGGTGCGATTTGATGACCTTGCCCGTGATGTTCAAGGATTCGATACGGTCGGGGTAAATGGTGCCCTGTGCCAACCACTTGGCACCTTCTATTTTGCGGGCTTCGGCTTCAAACACGTCGATGAAACCCTTGCCGATGATTTTACGTTTCTTTTCCGGTTCACGCACGCCGGCCAGCTCGGAGTAGAACTTTTCGGAAGCATCCACGCCGATGACGTTGAGCCCGAGACACTCGTAGTCGCGCATCACGTCGGTAAATTCGTTTTTGCGGAGCAGTCCGTTGTTGACAAAGATGCAGGTAAGGTTCTTGCCGATGGCCTTGTTAAGTAACACGGCAGCCACGGAGCTATCTACGCCGCCGGAAAGGCCGAGGATGACTTTGTCGTCACCAACCTGTTCGCGCAGTTCTTTGACGGTTTGTTCCACAAACTGCTCGGATGACCAGTCTTGCCTGCCGCCGCAGATATCGACCACAAAGTTCTTGAGCAGCTGGGTGCCGTCGATGGAGTGGAACACTTCTGGATGGTACTGCACGCCCCAGATTTTTTCGTCGTTGGCAGCAAAAGCCGCAAACTTGACGGTGGAGGTGGAGGCAATGACGCGGAAACCTTCCGGAAGTTGGGTTATGGTGTCGCCGTGTGACATCCAGACTTGGCTGTTGGGTGCGAAATTCTTGAGCAGTGGGTTGCCTTCTTCCATAAATTCGAGGTTTGCCCGGCCATATTCGCGAGTGCCTTCGGATTCCACTTTGCCGCCGAAGGTGTGCGCCATCAGCTGCGCACCGTAGCAGATGCCGAGAATCGGATATTTGCCTCTTATTTCATCAAAGTTGATGTGGAAGGCATCGTCAGCATATACGCTGAGAGGTGAGCCGGACAAGATGACGCCGATGATGTCGGGATCGTCTTTCGGAAATTTGTTATAGGGCATAATTTCACAAAACGTGTTCAACTCACGAACCCTACGTCCGATGAGCTGTGTGGTTTGTGAACCAAAGTCAAGAATAATGATTTTTTCCATAGAGATTTTTTGAAAATGAGGGCGCAAAAATACAAATTTTGTACTTTTGCCCGCTTTTTATGAAAAGAATCCTCTGTTATATAATCTTGGTGACTTTGTCACTGCAAGTATTTGCCCAAAAGAAAAATGCGGATTTTCGTTTTTGGGAAGATTCACTGATTGTGTTGCGTGACCAAGTAATGAATGAGCAGGACGAAACGAAGCGTTTGGAGTTGAATGAGGAGTTCATGTCTTTGTTGGAAAATGTGCTTCAAATGCCGAAATCTTTTGATCACACATGGGATTCAGTCAAAAATTTCATAGTTCTTTCCTCTCCCGACAATGTTTTCAAAATCTTCACCTGGTATGTGGAGAAGAAGGATTTTTCAGTGGAGAATTTCGGTTTCATTCAAGTTTATAACGCATCCCGGTATAAATATGTGCTCTTTCCTCTTTATGATAAGCGTTCGGTTTTAGATTATCCCAAAACGCAAATAGGCAATCATAATCGTTGGTACGGGGCCGTTTATTACAAGTTGATTCAAACCAAAGGTAAAAACTTTACGTATTATACCTTGCTTGGTTGGAATGGAAACAACCTATTTACCAATCAAAAAATCATTGAGATTCTACATTTCAACAAAGAGATGACACCTGTATTTGGCGCTCGTATTTTTAAAAATTATCCGGAAAAAGTCAGTCGTATTATCTTTGAATATTCCAAAACGGCCACGCTCCATCTCAATTATGAGGATCAAGAATATTTAGTGAGTACGGGAAAGTACAATCCTAAAACCAAACAGATGGATTATAAACGTGTTAATAATCCAATGATAATTTTTGATGAGTTGATACCATTGGATGAAAATGTTCAAAATCTGTCTGCCTATATGGTACCGGAATCCAGTTTGAATCAGGGATTTATTGAAGAAGACGGTTATTGGATGTTTCTAAAGAGCGTGCGTGGTTCCAATCCCGATAAGGTGAAACCCGATTACCAACATAAAACACGTCAAATTTATTCGCCGAATAGTGATTAGTGAATAGTGAACTGTGATCTGTATTGGTGATTTTGTTTGCAACGATATATTGAATAAAAGTATTTAATTTTTATAGAAGCAATTGATTATGAGTACGATGTTGTATCCTTTGAAATTCAAACCCATTTGCAAAGAGAAAATCTGGGGAGGGCGTAAAATAGAAACCGTTTTGGGTCGTGACACCGAAAATATGGAGTGTTGTGGTGAGAGTTGGGAGGTTTCCGGCATGGTGGATGATGAATCGGAAATTGTCAATGGTTTTTTGGCTGAAAACAATTTGAATGAATTGTTGGAAATCTATATGACGGATTTTGTCGGAGAGAAGAATTATGAAAAATACGGTTTAGGTTTCCCATTGTTAATCAAATATATAGACGCACAGGAAAATCTCTCCGTGCAAGTGCATCCCGATGATGAGTTGGCCAAAAGCAAGTATGGCCAAAACGGAAAGACGGAAATGTGGCATGTTATTGAAGCGGAAGCGGGTGCCGGCTTGTATATCGGTTTTAATCAAAAGGTTACGAAGGAACAATACGTCAAAGCAGTTGATAATGGCACATTGGCGGAGTTGCTGCAGTTTTATCCCGTTCAGGCAGGCGACACGTTTATGATTCCCGCGGGCACGGTTCACGCAATTGGCAAAGGAGTGTTATTGGCAGAAATTCAACAGTCGTCGGATATCACGTTCCGCATTTTTGACTGGAATCGGGTAGATGAGGAAGGTAATTCTCGCGAATTGCACACGGAAGAAGCATTGGAAGCCATTCACTTTGAAGAAAACGTCGGCAATTTCAAAATCGAGTATCAGCCGAACCTCAATCATACGGTAAAATTGGTGCGCTCGCAATATTTCAATACCAGTCTGCTCAACTTTGACAAACCCTTGAGCAAAACCTTTGTTGAAGTGGATTCTTTCATTATATATATGTGTTTGGAAGGCCACATTTGTTTGGTTTACAACAAGGACGACCGTGAATATATGGAAAAAGGCGATGTAGTGCTCATTCCTGCGGAAATGGAGGAGGTTAAACTCATCCCCGAACGTACCTCTACACTTCTTGAAATTTATTGCTGATGGTTTTCCATTTCAAGCAGTTTTCATTGAATCATGACCGTAGTACGATGAAAATCGGTACGGATGCGGTATTGTTGGCTGCCCTGACAAATGTTGGTGCCGCCCAATCCTTGTTGGATATCGGATGTGGTTGTGGCGTTGTGGCGTTTTGTGTGGCGCAGCAGCTGGCGAAAATATCTGCATACGCTCAGATTTTTGGTGTGGATTTAGATGCCGAGTCTATCGCGGAAGCAAAAGATAATGCGCAACATTATGGTTTGTTGCCGGAAACCAATTTCCATTTCCAACAGACATCTGTTCAAGAATTTGCAAAAAACTACCCAGAACAATTTGACTTAATTGTGTCCAATCCGCCGTTCTTCAATCAGGATTTGAAACCGGAAAATGTTTCCCGATTGAAAAGCAAGCATAGTGACGGTCAACTCTCTTTTCAGGAATTGATAGATAGTGTTTGCAAATTATTGAAAGACGATGGACGTTTTGTCGTCATATTACCCAAGCGTGAAGGCGATGAATTTGACGAGTTGGCCTCTTCCTATTTACATTGTACGCGCCGTATATTTATTCAGCCAACCGAAAGGAAGCCGATCCATCGCCTGATTTTGGAATACCAGAAAAAAAACGGCGTCCCTTGTCAGGAACACCGTTTGATTATTCGTACTTCGGACAATTCTTATTCCGAAGATTATGTACGATTAATGGAACCTTATTTAATTTCTGTAAAGTAAACCAAACAAAGTTCTTTTTTCATTAGTTCGTTTTACCAGGATAAACCTTGAGGGCTTCTTCCAAACATTTAACGGCTTTCTTCAGATCTTCCACTTTCAAGCAGTAGCTGATACGAACTTCGTTTTTGCCTTGACCCGGGGTGGAGTAGAAACCAGTGGCAGGAGCCATCATAGTGGTTTCCCCATTGTAGTTGAATTCTTCCAGCATCCATTGGCAGAAACGATCAGAATCGTCAATTGGAAGTTGGGCAACGCAATAGAAAGCACCCTTTGGCATTGGAACGAAACAGCCGGGGATAGCGTTTACGCCATTTACAACGGTGTTACGACGGGCAACATAATCCGTAATGACAGCATCGAAGTATTCTTTCGGAGTATCTACAGCAGCCTCGCCGAGAATTTGACCGTAGGATGGAGGAGAAAGACGAGCTTGAGCGAATTTCATTGCGGTTGAATAAACTTCTTTGTTATGCGTGATGAATGTACCGATACGTACACCACATGCGCTATAACGTTTGGAAACGGAGTCCAAAAGGATGACATGGTCTTCCAAACCTTTCAAATGCATGACGGAGAAATGTTCTGCGCCATCATAGCAGAATTCACGATAAACCTCATCTGCAAACAAGAAAAGGTCATGTTTTTTGGCGATTTCGCCCAATTGGAGAACCTCTTCTTTGGTGTAAAGACAACCGGTAGGGTTGTTCGGGTTACAGATCATGATGGCTTTCGTCTTCGGCGTGATGACCTTTTCAAAATCCTCGATAGTAGGAAGGGCAAAGCCGTTCTTGATGGTGGAGAGGATAGGTTTCACCACGACACCGCTCATCTTGGCAAAAGTGTTGTAGTTTGCATAGAATGGTTCTGGAATGATGATTTCGTCACCTGGGTCCATACAGGCGTTGAAGGCGAATGTGAGGCCTTCGCTGCCACCGGTGGTGACGATGATTTCATCCGTGGTGATTTCAATACCTACGCTGTGATAGTATTCCACCAATTTTTTGCGGTAGCTGAGATTACCGGCAGAGTGTGAGTAGGCGATAACGGGAATGTCGGCGTTTTTGACGGCTTCACGGGCACCCTTCGGTGTCTCAATATCCGGCTGGCCGATATTCAAATGATAAACGTGGATTCCGCGTGACTTGGCAGCATCGGAAAAGGGAACCAATTTACGAATTGGTGAGAAGGCTATAGATTGGCCTTTTTGGGAAACTTTTGGCATAATGCTATATGTTTGATAATTAATAAATTATGTTTGTTCGATAGAAGCGGGCAAATGTACAAAAAAAACTATTGGGCCGAAGAAAAATGGTTAGGAGGAAAAAGTTTTAGGAGTACGTCAAAATGCCCAAATAAAGTTGCATTTATCGTACAACATCAACTTTATTCGGACATTAACGAAACTCCAATGGTGGAGCTATGATTTTGTAGAATAGTTACTTTGAAGGAACATCTTTTTCTCTGAACCAGTGATACAGGAAAAGAGAGCATAAAAGGACAAGTCCTATCCAGAATCCCCAGCTGTGTACATTGTAAAGAAATTCTTCCTTTAGGCTGTAGCCAAGTGCCACGGTGATTATGCAATTTGTTACTATTAACAAAATAAGAATAGCTGCAGCAATCAATAAAATTTACGCCTTTTGGGAAGTGGCATTCTGTTGTCTGCTTCTTTCATTTTGGGACGTAAAAAATGCAAAGCAATGTTCACTCCTACGGCAAATAGTGCTAATAATAAAATGGAAATTGTGGATGTACTCATAATGATTGGATGTTTTTATTATGACATTTAGATTGATTCATTTTTTGTAAAATCCAATCAAAAATTTTATCGGTGGATGTGGTTAAAGAAAGGATGACGAAAAATAAAAAGATCCCGTTTTTCCAATGGATATCTTCGGTCCCAATATCTAAAAAATATTGGGATAAAGATAGAAAGCCGACTATCAAAAAAACATCGCAAAATATGTTCTTAGCAAATAAAGCATAATTTATCTTCCCTATATGGGTGGATTTTGTATCATAACTTATAATTTTGATAATCAAACCTATGATTAGGAATGCTATTCCTACTATTAATTCTCCTTTCATGATAGATGTTTTTTAATTAGGACATTTTCCATATCTCTGTTTTTTCAAAAAAACGGGCAAAAATAAATTTTTCATTTTTTCGTATGCTGATTTTTTTGAAAAAAATCTTTCTCTCAACAAGATTATGAGGGATAATTCTGATAAAAAATTATCGCATTACCACATTATCGCATTATCGCATTTTTTCTATCTTTGCCGCTTCTAAAATTTTAAACTTAAAATACAATAATTATGGCATTAGCAATTAACTCCAGTAATTTTGAAACCTTAGTTCAAGGTGATCAATTAGTAGTAATCGATTTCTGGGCTCCGTGGTGCGGACCTTGTCGTCATCTTGCTCCCATTGTTGACGAAGTAGCAGCCGAATTTGAAGGTAAAGCTGTTATCGGCAAATGTGATACCGATGAAAACAATGATATAGCTATGCAGTTCGGCGTAATGAACATCCCGATGCTGGTCTTTGTAAAGAAGGGCGAATTGCTTGATACACACGTGGGTACTATCAAGAAAGAAGACCTCGTGGCAAAAATCAACGCGCTTTTGTAATCAGACAATTTATTTATTAACTAAAAATATCAGTTTATGTCAACATTAGGTTATGTAATCTTGACAGTAGCAATTATTGTAATTGTTGCTGTTATTCTTTACGTTCGTGAAGCAAAGAAAGGACACCCCAAAGGGTTGATCGCTGCTGCATTGAGCAATATGGGTGAACGTTTCGGCTATTATATTATGAATGCCGTATTAGTATTGTTCATCTGCTCTAAGTTTGGTATTCCAGATCATATTGCAGGTATTATCTACAGTATTTTCTATTTTTCAATTTATGTGTTGAGTTTGCCGGGTGGTATTATTGCCGATAAATTGCAGAATTACAAAGGCACCATTCAAGCCGGTTTGTTAACGATGGCTTGTGGTTACATTATTCTTTCTATTCCAATTATGGCAACACCTTCAAGTAAAGGCATTGTTTTAGCTCTTACTTGTTTCGCTCTTTTGGTTATCGCATTTGGTAATGGTTTGTTCAAAGGAAACTTACAAGCTATTGTTGGTCAGATGTATGATAATTTTGAAGCTGAAGCAGCCAAGAAGGGCCCTGAAGCATTGAAAGAAGCTCAATCCAAACGTGACCCTGGTTTCCAAATCTTCTACGTCTTCATCAATATCGGTGGTGTCGTAGCTCCATTTATCGCTCCTGTATTGCGTCAATGGTGGTTGGGTGTTAAAGGTATGACCTACAATGCCAGCCTTCCTGCTTTGTGTCACCAATTCAACAATGGTACAATAGATGCAAATTCAATGGCTAACCTGAATACTTTGATGGCACAATGCAATCCTGACGGCGTAGCCAATATGGCTCAAGCATGTACGGATTATTTGACCACTTTCAACACGGGTGTCCACTTCTCATTCATTGCTTCTGTTTGCGCAATGCTTATTTCTTTCATTATCTTTGTCTGCACAAAGAAAGGTATGCCGGATCCTGTTAAGAAAACGGCTGATGCTGCTGAAGAAAAGGCTGTTGTCTATACAGCTGAAGAAAAAGCCGCTATGGCTAAAGAAATCAAACAACGTATGGCTGGTTTGTATGCCGTATTGGGCGTTTGCGTATTTTTCTGGATGTCATTCCACCAAAATGGAGAATCACTCTCTTTCTTTGCCCGTGACTTTGTCAACACGTCTTCTATCGCCCCTGAAATTTGGCAATGCGTGAATCCTTGTTTGGTTATTTTGCTCACCCCAATTATCATGTTGATTTTTGGCACAAAATGGGGTCGCAAAATCTCCACACCTCGCAAGATTGCCCTTGGTATGGGTATTACAGCATGTGCTTATCTGTTCTTGACCGTATTGAGCAGCGTTAGCGGTTATCCTTCTGGTGATGCTTATCGCGCACTTGATATTGAAACTCAAACAGGTATGAAAGCTGGTGCTTGGGTTATGTTAGTCGTTTATTTCTTCCTTACGGTTGCAGAATTATTCATCTCTCCGCTTGGATTGAGCTTTGTTTCTAAAATCGCTCCGAAACATATCCAAGGTATTTGCCAAGGTCTCTGGTTAAGCGCTACGGCTATCGGTAACTTGTTAATCCTCCTCGGACCTATCTTCTATAACAAATTACCCAACTTGTGGCTCTGCTGGTTGATATTCTTCATCATCTGTATTGTGGCTATGGGCGTTATGTTCGGTATGCTTAAATGGCTTGAAAGAATTACGAAATAATTCCTACTTTACATAGTTTTATACGAGGGGACGCCGCACTGCGACGTCCCTTTTTTTGTTTAAGGTTTAACGGAATTATCTCATCTTCGTATTCCCGCACTACCGCATTTTTCGTACTTTTGCGCCACCACTAATGTACAATCGTATGAGGACAATCATCACAAGCAAACCGTACATCATTGATTTATCTCAAAAAATGAAAGTTGTCCTAACTCGTGCGGCTCGCCGCAATAATTTCACGGTTATGCCGTTATGCCGCTAAAATTTTTCTATGAAAAAAATCACACGGTTCTTTTCCGAGCCCAAGCGTTTGGCGATACTCAATGCTGTGATGTTAGCTGTTTTGAGTGGTTTCAATTTCCTGATACAGGGACTTGGCGTGCCCGTGCCTTACGCAATAGCCCTGCTTGTTGTCTGCTTTTGCGCCATTATTCTCTATCCCATCATTGATCATCCCGTTGGTTCTGCAATCATCAGCTTTGTGAACGGCATTTCGCTGATGCTCGTTTTGTATTGCGTATGTTTTATGGGTGGTCTCTTCGCATTACTATTATGCATAATCACCATTTTGCCGATTATCCCGGTTTTCTTTTTGATAGTCCTCATCTACCAATTGATACACAGATACATCGTCAAACCTACAAGCTCGATAAACCGTTGGCTTTTTGTGTTCGGCGTCGCACTTTGTCTCGCCGTAATGCCCATTGCGGGTCACGAATACCACAAGGCCTCGACGGCGTTGCGGCAAAGTGCGTCAAATGGATATACAGATGTGGAGAAAACCTATATGGTAGAGCGCATAATGGGTATGCACTTCATTTATCATACTCAGGAATGCCTATTCGATGGTTGGCGTCCGCCTAAGCACGATCCGTTTCTAACCATCGGCAGATGGCTGAACAAAGGCATTGACCCTATCGACTTGCCCTTGGAGGAACGCCTTCATCTGTGCCGCACGACATTTCCCGACAGACCGTACAAGTTCAAACACGCCGCCAGCCTCCCCTCTGCCAAAAACGGCTATTTTAGGGACGAA
>JAZUEE010000051.1:0-2229 GCA_045639985.1 Bacteroidales bacterium | reverse complement strand
GCACTGTCGCCCACGTGCATCATACGGATAGCGGCATAGATGTCGCCTTCATAAACAGAATCCATCAGCATTTCGTTAGGCATCATGGGAATCAAAAGGGAGTCGCCAGCTCGTAAGGAGAAAAGAATACCTACGAGGTCGCCGGTCTTAGGCATGTCGGCGGTGTCGTGAATGTCACCGTAGAAATGATAGTAAATACCCGTTTGACGGTCTTTTTTGAATCCTTTGTATTTGCCCAAAACGCCGGTGGCAAAAAGGATGCCGATAATAATGCCGATCAGGGCTATTGCGCCCACGATGATGGCTACAAGAGTCCACGTTTTTTTCTTAGATGTTTTTTCTTCGGATGTGATATCTTCAACAACCGTTTCCGTATCTTCCATAGGAGTGTTGTCGGCAGGTCCCTCGGCAACGGGCTCTTCTGCTACGACGGGTTCTTCTGAGGTAACGTTTTCGGTGTTCTGAACTTCCATGTCGTTTTCCGAAAGATGGTTTTCTTCAGGAATCAAATCCTGATTTTCGTTGTTCTCAATTTCTGTCATTTTAAATAGAATTAAGTTGGTTATTAATGAATGTTTTGAATTTTATGTTAAGGTAAAATGGTAATCGTCATGGCAATAGGTAGGCGCCCTTGGATGCGGTCCCCGTCGCCAGCCACGCCGTAGGCGAGGTAGGAGGGAATGACCAAACGCGCTTTGGTGCCCGGCCGCATGAGTTGAACGGCTTCATGCAATCCGGTGATTTCTTCGGAACGCCCTACCGTAAATTCTTTGATTCCATCGTCCGTTGAATCGTAGATTTTTTCGCCGGAAAGAAGGTATGTCTGATATTGGAGCGTAATATGGTCACCTTCTTTATAGGTGTCTCCGTTTCCGGATTGTAGGATTTCGTAGTAGAGCCCGGTGCCGGTTTGCGTCATCTTCCAGCCGTATCGTTTGATAAAAAGGCCGATTTCCTCATTTTCCCATTGGACGATTTTCTTGTTTCCTTCGATATAGGGCGCGTTTTTATCCACAGCCGGCTCTTTGTCGGATGATACCACCTTGCCCGTCTGCTTGCTGTTGCAGCCGGCGAGTAGGAGAAATGTCACGGACAATAGGGCTATGTATAGTTTGCGTGGATTCAAAATCGTGATATTATAGGTTGAAATTCTGTTCGGAGAATTCTTTGGCTGCCGCTTCAAAAGTTGCAATAGCATCTTCGATGGAACCGTTGAAAAAAGCACCGGCCGCATTGTGATGACCGCCTCCATTGTAATATTTCCGTGCGAATAGGTTTACGTCAGCGGCTCCTTTGGAACGGAATGAAACGCGGATGCGGTTGTCTCTTTCTGTGAAAAAGGCCGTGTATTGCACTGTCGCTAAGGAGAGCCCGTAATTGACAAAACCTTCTGTGTCGCCAATTTGGTAGTGGTTGTCAATAAGGTCTTGTTTGGTGAGATACATGTAGGATGCCTGTTGCTCGGGGAGGACCTTCATTCGTTGGGAAAGGGCAAGCCCCAACAACTTCATGCGGCTTTCCGTATAGTTGTCGTAAATTTTCCGATGAATGGCTTCCCCGTTGATTCCGGAGGCGATGAGCTTTTTGAGGACTTCGTATGTGCTTGGGTTGTCGCAAGCGTATGTCACAGATCCGGTGTCGGTGATAATACCGACGTAAATGGCTTCGGCAATGGCTTTGCTGAATTTACGTTTGGGGGTCAGGTACTTGAATAAGAAATTATAGACTAATTCCGATGCCGAGCTGGTTTTAGGAGTGGAATATTGGATGTCGCATTGAATGTCCGGTTGCACGTGGTGGTCGATAAGAATTTTGAAACCGGGTGCCTTTTGGATGGCTTGTTCCAAATCTTGTCCGGCCCGATGTGGTGCATTCATATCGACGACGAACAGTATGTCGGCATTTTTGATGGCTTTTCGCGCCGATGTCAAATCTTTTTGGGCTACAATGACTTGGTCGCAACCGTCCAGCCAAGACAAAAAATCAGGAAAGAAGTTGGGCGAAATTACTGAAACGTTGTAGCCGTCATCTTTGAAGTAATGATATAAAGCCAACGCGGAACCTACGGCATCGCCGTCAGGATTGAAATGGAAGACAATGGCGATATTTCGCGTTGTCTTTAAAACCTCTTGGAGGAGTAGAATGTCATGCTTTTTCAATGCGGTAATTTTAAAGGCCGCAAAAATACAAAATAATGTGACAGGGTGGAAGATGGAATTTTGCGGTATG
>JAZUEE010000050.1:0-4067 GCA_045639985.1 Bacteroidales bacterium | reverse complement strand
ATCCGTATGATGCACGTGGGCGACAGTGCCACGTTCATCTTCAACGGTGCTGATTTCTTCAAAAACCTCATGAACGGCCAGGAATATCCATTCGGTGATGATCCACTTTATATGGATGTTAAACTTTACGGAAGAATGGCTCACGAGCAATTCGTAAAAATGCAGGCCGAATACGAGCAAATGTTAAAGGACAAACAAGTCAAGGAGAGCTCTGATATCGAAGAATATGTCAAGAAGAACCATATCACAGCCACTCCAACGGAAGACGGTCTCTACATTATGACAACCAAGAAAGGCACTGGTGCACAACCTCAACAAATGCAAACAGTAAAAGTGCATTATACCGGCAAATTGTTGGACGGCACCGTATTTGACAGTTCCGTGGAACGCGGCGAACCGTTCAGCTTCACCCTTGGCGCTCAACAAGTCATTCCGGGTTGGGAAATCGCCCTCAGCAAGATGCACGTTGGCGAAAAGGCCACCGTCCTTATTCCTTCCAAACTCGCCTATGGTGAAAGAGGCAATTACTCTATTCCTCCATTCTCCCCATTGGTATTTGAAATCGAACTTCTTGGAATTGAAGACGGCGAATAAGTTGCCAAATTCAGGACATAAAAAAAGCGGAATCAATGATTCCGCTTTTTTTATGCAGGTAAATTGTTTATTCTTCAGCACCGGATTCTGCTCCAATACCCAACATTTGTTTGATATCATCGGGAGCATCTTTAATATTGGTAGCGTCAGACGGACGCAAGAAAGATGATGTTTTAATCTTCTTGCTCGGTGTAATCGAAGAAGCCGTTTGCACAATCGTCAACATTTCGCCATTCACTTCTTGTTTGATTTCAACACCAAGTGGATAACCTTTCAAACCCGGATAGGTGCTGAAATTGATATTATCACCCGTCATCAAATCGGAAGTAACCCACAACACAACAGAACTTTCTTCATCAGATTCCAAATCTGTCACCGTCAAATTTACTTTCTTGCAATTGTATCCGGCAATCGTTTTAGCTTCATCCGTATAATTGAAATCCATTTTCACGGTTTCAAATCTTTTCTTCACATCAGCGGCTTCCTGTTCAATATAATATTTACCATAACCGGGAATATCAATGATGGTGGTAGCCAAGCTGTAATCGCCGTTGGAAATTTGGATGATACCAACACCCATCTGATCCATCACCGTTTTGGTGTTATTTCCCATAACGACAACTTCTTCTGAAACGTCGGCAAATTGGGCAACAACATTCGGGTCATTGGATCCTTCCGCAGTGGTTTCGAATTTAATCGTACCGGCAAACGGTTTTTGAGCAAACATCGTCATCGTGCCAAACAGCATAATGACTGCAATCCATAAAGAAACTTGTTTTTTCATATTTATAAAATTTAATGATTAATATTTTCAACAAAAACGGCGGCATAAATACAAAAAAACACACCTAACGCTTCAAAATCTTCTGTACAGCGGTTTTTCCGTTTTCCATTGTTATTTTCAAGAAATAGACGCCAGCCGGATATGTCGTCAAATCCATCGTGGATTCCATGCCTTTCCTATTTTCCTTGTACAATAATCTGCCCGACACGTCAAACAAGGCCAAACTCCGCACAGACTGCTGTCCGACGCTAACCGTTAACATGTTCTCTGTCGGATTCGGATAAATCGTCACCGGCATTGGTTCTTCATCCTGCACCCCCATCAATATGCCATCGTAAAAATACAGATAATCGCACACGTATTGCAAAACATAATCCACATCTAACGTGTACCAATGTTCCAGCACGCGCATATTGGCATCCTCAAATGCCTCTGGGAGCATAAGTTCGGGAACATAATACGGCATTGAAACATCTTCTGAGGAAATGGTCGGATGATACTCATAAAACCTACGATCCGAATAGGCACCAGCACTGTTTTTCACACTGTGTTCCACACAGTTTCCATTTTCATCATACACAAAGAACTCTTGTTCACCAAGCATCCACGCAAAGGACTCCATATCATATTCATAGCATCTTTTATTCGACAATCTACCGTTCGCATCATATATATAATTGATTTTCAATGTCGAATCCAATACGCCATAACCTTGGAGCGAACGTTCACACACTTTGCGTCCTTGCGCGTCATATTCGTAATAACAACGCTCGCCAATCGTATAATAATCTCCAAAAAACATATCGTGTCGCACCAAACGACCATTTTCATAAAAATAATCGTAAACGCCGCCTTGCGTAAAGGAATTTGAGCCAAAGCTGTTAAAATTAGTGCGTTTCACCATATTTCCTGCCTCATCGTAACTATAATTCACATAATAAACATGTTTCCAAGTACCATTCAGAAATTGATAGCCATCAATGCGCGACACTAAATTTTGATCATTGTAAGAAACAGAATCTATCACCATTAAAAATCCATACGTGGGATCACCCGCCGAATCTCTGATGGCAATCACACGGTCGTTTTTGTCATAAAAGAACCGCTTGGTTTCATAGCGGTCCGTTGAAGCTCTTTCGGTCAAATGATACACGGAAGATGTTTGTGAAAACAAAAATTTTTCCGTGAAATTTTGAGTGCGTGAACACTCGCGAGAAGAAGGTTCGATTGTTTTAACCTGCGCAAAGGATGACATTACCACAAAACAGGTCAGAAAAAACAAGGAGATTTTTTTCATACTTGCAATATTTGATTAATGAATTACGCTGCAAAAATAGAAAAATAGTGACTACTAAAATTTTCCAAATATTTTCTTATATAATATTTGTATTCTTTTCAAAAAAAGAGTACATTTGCCGTCTTAAAAAAAAGTCACAAGCAAATGATAAACAAATACTTAATCTATTTTTCTCTTATATTTTCCTGCATACTCACAACAAACGCCCAACATCGTTTGATTTACGAAAGTTTCAACATTGGAGGCAGTGACACCCTACGTACGGAAGTTCTATCCGTTGGAAACCGCATCCTGATACAATCGCTTGAGCCCGCACTTGAGCATCCTATTCCCGGCATTGCCGAACATCGCACCTATATCAACTACCTTCAAGATACCATCATCAGCCAACTCTATTACAATACTACGGAGCAATATTTTTGCGGGCACAGTTTGAACAACGGAAACGAATATAAAGAAGAGCAAACCGAAAAAATCAACGGGTATAAATGCACCAAATATTCCATCGTGCTGTTTTCCAACAAAATCGAGTTATGGGTTACTCAAGATTTGAAATTCCGGGCCACGCCTATTGCCAATTTCGGGAATCTGCCCGGCACACTCGTCAAATATTGTCGCAACGGCAACACGGTCACCCAATTAGTTAACGTTTCCAAAGACAACAAGCTTTCCAATATATTCCCGGACAATTTCGGCATGGAGAAGACATCCGAGCAGCTCAACCAATTAGAAAAGGACAAGTTAACCATTACCATTCCTGTTTTCAAAGAAAACCAAATCAACTTCAACCCTAAAATCGAACTTCCCACAGAAGTCGGTTTTGACACCACCTTGTCGTTTGCCAGTGGAACCGTCATTCTCAAAAAAATCAAATGGAACACCCTACCCTCCCACTATCAGCTTTTTGTTGAAGTTTCGCAATACTCCAACGGTGATGCCTACGATCGAACCGGTTCCATTTTCCTGATTCCGGCATCTGAAGGTCCCAATCTGCTAAATGCCCTAATGGCTGGCGGCACCACGGAGCTGCCTTCTTTTACAGACAAAAATGGGACACGTTATCCGGGCATGATTAAGACGGGGCAATATCTTCCTGTTATAGAATTGGTTCGTTTCTTCACACCCTTCGGCATTCGGCATTACAACCAATACCGTTCATTAAAGGATCAAGATTGGGAAGAGAGAACTTTATTCAAGCAAGACATCAGTGATTTGCGGGGAGCATTTGGAGAGGAAGTCCTCATTGGCGCATATATCGGCAACTACGACGGTGGCGGGCACAAAGTATCATTAGACATCAAGGCCTATCCGGAAAGTGAAAACTGGGACACCTCAGACTCGGGGAAAGACTTTATTCTCCCCTTATTCAACACTTGCAACGTGATGGAAATG
>JAZUEE010000049.1:0-5705 GCA_045639985.1 Bacteroidales bacterium | reverse complement strand
GGTCGTCGTTAGTGACGAGCATGTCGATTTTTTCGCCCGTGGCGAAACTGTAACGCTCGATGCCGCCGCGCTTTACAACGGTGTAGTAGTCGCTCTTGGGCATAGCCGTGTAGCCGGCCACACCGCGCGGGTAGAACTTGTAGTCGTTCCAAATGTCTTCAATAGTGATCTTCTGTGTCTGGCCGAAAGTGATGAGTGCGAAAGCCAGCAGCAATGCGGAAAGTAAAAGTTTTTTCATATATAAGTGTTGTTAATTTTTTCGAGGGTGCAAAAATAGGAAAAAGTGTAAAAGAGCCGTCCCTTATGGCTTTAAGAATCCGACACCGACGAGCCGGTCATACGAACTTCCCTCTTCGCGCAAATAGACATAGACGGTGTAGTCGTTGTGTGTCTCGAAATGGTTGCCTTCGATGTAGGTGGCGTCGATTTTGCCGCCGCTGTAGGGCACATAGACATATTGGTAATTATACACACCCTGTTTGATGAAGATGGCGGTTTCCCAGAATTTGTACTGCTCGTTGTATTGGAGCTTGGCTTCAGGAATGATGCGCCAGTCGGTGAGCTGGCCGAACACATAGACGTCACCGTCCGTGAAAGGGAACGAGCTCTTGAGGGTGAAGTGCGTGTTGACATAGTCTTCTGAGAATGGGTTGCTCATATCGATATTACGGTAGATGCAGGCGCCGTTCATCGTATTGCGACTTTCGTAAGCGCCAAAGGGACGTGCGTCGTCCTGCAGCACGTAGGCCTGGTTTTGGCGGTGGTCGAAGTTAATGCCGATGATACGATCACCATTGGTGCGCAGCGTGCGAATGTCGAATGTGCGGAACTCGGCACCTCCGTCAAAAAGGTTGCGCCCATCATCGTAGTCAAAACTGTACTCTCCGGGAAAACCGGAACGGTAGGTGAGTCCCATGATGGCGTTGTCCCAACGATCGTTCTGCTGGATGGTGGCGTGCAGATTTAACGCGGGGTTGCGGACAATGTACGCTCCAGTGGCCACGGAAAAATCAACCTCTTGGTGCGTCAACCGCTTGGAAACATCCGATGAGGTGTGGACGGCACCGCTCACCCCGGCTTGCTCGTCCTCTCGAATCATAAAACGTCTGGTAAGAATCGGATGGTCGGGCGTGTCGTCATAGACGAACAAAATGTAATTTCCCGATCTCGTGGGACGAATATTTTCGTTGGGAATCGTCAGCGAATACTGCATATAATGCACCGTGGTGTTGAAAGAGTAGTCGTAGTGGCTGATTTCATCTTCCATAAATCCATCCAAGTATTCAATCTGGTTCATGTCCGATGGCTTCCAGTCGTGCGTGCAGTGTATCAGTGTGTATTTTAGATAGCGCGACTCCTCTTCCAAGTCGTCAAAAGTAAGCGTGAGTTCGCCGTTGCTGAGCGTGATGATGGGCTTGTCTAACAGATAACCTGATGATAACGTGACACTTTCGATGCCCTTTTCATAAATGCGGTTGTCCAATTGTATGTGCTCCATGTTGGGTTGGGCAAAAGTGTGCCAGACTGTGCAGAACATCACTATACTTATAAATATCAAATATCTTTTCATATTCAGGATTTTTTCAGAAGGGGCGGCAAAGGTACAAAATAATGCGATAATGAGATAATGTTATAATTCGATAATGCGGTAATGTGCAAACAAGAGGACCTTGAAATTATTCCCCACACATCTTTGTCCATTTTTTATACTTTTTCCTTGTTTTTCCATTTTTTTCCATAAAATTCCGAAATTATTCCGTTTAGAGGTGCGTTATGAACAGGTGTATTTTATAATTATCATGTTAATGTTATAAAAATCAGGTAGATATACTTTATTATGCGAAAAATTATTCTAAATGACGGTTTTTCAATGTTTTAATGTTGATAACTTGAATTATGGCGTACTATTATCCAAAAAATTCCATACTGATAATCAATAAGTTGTAACGATTTTTGGGTGTTAATAAATATTTTTAGCAATTTTATGGAAACTGTTTGAAAAAAGTCTATTTTTGGCACGTTTTTTCAATGAGTAAAAATATGCCAAATCTTTCTTACGGTTATTGGGAAGTGTCCATAGAGAAAAGTGGGCGGTTGAAACTGCCGACTGCTCTTCTTCGTGCGTTGCCGGAAGACGAACGCAAGGCCTTCTATGTGACCCATGGATTTGGCGAGCACATTATGCTTTGGTCCGAAAAGGCCTATCAAGAGCAGATGGAATATCTGAATTCCTTGGATCGCAATATTCTGTTAGTTAAGCAATATCGAAATGCCTTTTTACGTAATACGGCTTTTTTGGAATGCGACAACCAAGATAGAATCGTGATTCCCAAGCCGTTGATGGAACATTATTCTATTGATAAGGAAATCGTGCTTTTGTTGGATAATGGAAAAATAGAGCTCTGGAACTGTGGCAAATATCATGAGAAGTTTGATATGACGCCGGAGGATCTCGAATCATTGAACGAACAAATCCATTTGGGCAATTTCAAAGCAGAGAAGGAGGTGACGGATGAGTTATCATGACCCGGTCCTTCTACATCCTTCTGTTGATAATTTGGTGACCAATCCTTCTGGAACATACGTGGATGTCACGTTCGGGGGGGGCGGCCATTCCCGTGCCATATTGGAAAAACTGACCGATGGTCGGCTCGTTGCTTTTGACCAAGATGAAGACAGCCACGCCAACCTCATTGAAGATGAGCGTTTCCAATTTGTTCCATCGAATTTCAAAAACCTGACACGCTTCTTACAATATTATAAAGCTTATCCCGCGGATGGCATTTTGGCTGATCTGGGAATTTCCTCCCATCAGATTGATACCGCTGAAAGAGGTTTCTCCTATAGCAAAGACGGATTGTTGGATATGCGTATGAATGCGCAATCGGGCATCTCTGCCAAAGAGGTGGTGAACGGTTACGACGAACAACAGCTCAGCAGGATATTTTTCACTTACGGAGAATTGCACGAAGGCCGCCAATTAGCCAGACAGATCACTCGGGCAAGAGCCGAGCATAATATTGAAACCACATTCCAGCTGGTGGAAGCTCTGAAACCATCGCTACCGAGAGGCCGTGAGAACAAATACTTGTCCAAGATTTTCCAGGCATTGCGTATCGAGGTAAACCATGAGATGGAAGTGCTGGAATCGTTTTTGACGCAGACCGTGGATGCCCTCAAGCCAGGCGGACGCTTGGTGATTATCGCCTATCATTCCTTGGAAGACAGATTGGTGAAGAACTTTATGCGTTCCGGCAATTTGAGCGGCGAGGTGGAAAAGGATTTCTTCGGCAATCCTTTAACTCCTTTCAAACTCATCACCCGTAAGGCCGTGATGCCCGATGAAGATGAAATAATGACGAATCCCCGCGCGCGCAGTGCCAAATTGCGTGTCGCTGAAAAAATAATCGTGAAGGCAAATGGACTCAACAACTAAACGTAAGGATAATAACGATAAAAAGGACAAAAAATCCTTGTTCGGTCGTCTGTTCGGCGCCGAATTTTTGTTGAGTGAACAGATGCGTCCATGGTATCCGTATATCGTTTTTGTGTTGGTGCTGGTGGGCGTGCTCGTGATTAGCGAGCAACGAATTAACGATAAAAAAGAGGAAATTTCGCGTCTTGAGAATGAGTATAAGTCGGAGTTGAGCCGACTTAAAGCCAACAATCAGTTTATCCCATACGAGGAGAATCAAATGCTGATTCAGAAAATGAAAGACCGCGGATATGTGCTCAATGAAGAACATAACTACACCGTTACCGTGAAAGAACCTGTAGAAGAAAAAAGACACATCCTCTTCTTTTGGAAAAATAAAAAGAAGAACCAAGAGGTGAAAGATTCCGATGAAAAGGAAAACAAGGAAGAAGAACTGGAAGAGGACGAACAATAAAAGAAAAAGAAGATAATTTGCCAGAATGCCTTAAGGCGTTTTTTAATAAAACAATATGCAGAGAAACAAGCAAAATCAGAAAGAGGGAGTTTACCGCGTCAGAATGACTGTGGTATTCTTGGCTATGATAGCACTTGGATTTGCATGTACGATACAGGTCGTTAGGTTGTCGATTTTTGAAAGAGGTATTAGTTCGGGGACGGGCGAAGGCGTTATAGACACTACCGATCCAAAATGGGATGGGAATACGGACACCACTGCGCTATGTTATGTTCGCGCAAATGCGCTTCGCCCTGTACGTGGTGAAATTTATGACGACAAAGGGCGTCTTTTGGTGGGCAATTATAATGTTTTCGAAGTCGCTTTTGACGGCAAGCAGTTTGCTAAAGAATATAGTGACCAATCAAAATACTCTGCCGACGAGGTGGATATGTTGTTGAAACGTTTGGCGAAGGATTTTTACAATCAGTTCAAGAGTCGTTATCCGAATAGAGACGAAAATTTTTATTACAATTGTTTTGTGAAGAATTATAAGGCAAAACGTTATGAGACAATCTTTTTCGTTAATGTGTGGAATGAGAAGACCTGGGTGTCCAGCATTGATACGGCGCGTATAAAGAATTTGCCTTATCTGACAAAAAAAATCAAAGACAAAAAGACAGGGGCTATTCTCAAAACGAAAAAGTTTACCAGATATTTGAATTTTGTGACATTCCCTGTTCGTATCAATCCGTATGGAGAGATGGCTCGTCGTACGTTGGGTATTAATTTGGCGGACCGCCGGTTTGGTATGGAATACAATTTGAACAAGTTCTTGGCCGGTGAAGAGGGCAGTAAGAAATATTTGGAATTGAATCATGCCGTTGTTCCATTGAAAGAGCGTATTGACCCGGTAGATGGATTGAATATACATACCACGCTCAATTTGGAAATCCAGAATGCTGTGCATAATGAGATGGCCCGCAAGTTGCAGGAATTGGAAGCAGAGTGGGGTTGTGCCATTGTGATGGAAACCAAAACGGGCGAAATCAAGGCCGTGACGAACCTCTGCCGCCAATCCAAGGAAAGCAGTGTCTATTCCGAAAGTATGGAATATGCCTTGAATGCCAAAGTGGAACCGGGTTCTACTTTCAAGTTGGCTTCCCTGTTGGCTTTCTTTGAAAAAATGTCGGACGATACTTCTCGTATTTATCCGATGTTTGTCCATACCTTCAAATATCCGATGAAGTCGGGCAATTATCGTTCTTATTACAAAGCCGACAGCAAAGTGCATGGCGAGGCACTCGGAACTCCCAATGAGATTTTCCAACGCTCTTCCAATATCGGTATCGCCTCTATGATTTTCAAGGCATACGGAATCAAGAATTTCGCTTCGTATAAGGCACAGTTGGCGAAATTCGGTTTTTTCGATACTATCCATACTCAAATGGGAGATTTGATGCCGGCAGGTATTCGTAATGATGGTCGTTTTGATAACTACTACGCCACTTGCTTCGGCGCCGGTTTCAACATCCCGATTTTGAGAACGCTGATGTATTACAACGCCATTGCCAATAACGGAAAAATGATGGCTCCGCTGTTTGTGAAGTATATTACAAATGAATATGATACTGTAAAAATGTACCAGCCGACGGTGGTGATGGAGAAGATGGTCTCGGACCGTACGTTAGCTAAGGCACGTGCCTACCTCGATAGCGTGGTGTGGGGAAAGTACGGAACAGGCCGCCATTACAAGGACCCCGCTTGCCCGTTTGCCGGAAAAACAGGGACGCGCGACATTTGGGATGCGGCTGCCGGCGGTTATAATTACGACCG
>JAZUEE010000048.1:0-4201 GCA_045639985.1 Bacteroidales bacterium | reverse complement strand
CCGATGGCGGTGTCATTGTCACCGCTTCGCACAATCCCATGCACTGGAATGCGTTGAAACTACTGAATGAGAAAGGTGAATTTATATCCGGCAAAGACGGTCAACGTCTGCAGGAAATCGCCCAAAACCATGATTTCAAATTTGCCGAAGTCAATGCACTTGGACAATACAGAACTTACGAAAACGCCATTCAAGACCACATAGACGCCGTTCTCAAACTGCCTTTGGTCAACAGAGAAGCGATTGCCAAATCCAATTTCTCCGTCATCCTTGACGCCATTAATTCTACGGGGGCCATTTCCATACCTCCACTTTTGAGACAACTTGGCGTAAAAAACATCACCGTGCTCAATGACGAGCCAAACGGCCATTTCGAACACAATCCCGAACCCATTCCAGAAAACCTTTACGGCATTTCTGAAGCGATGCAAAAAGGTCATTACGACCTCGGCATCGTTGTTGATCCAGATGTGGACAGACTGGCCTTTATCAAGCCGGATGGTGAAATGTTTGGCGAGGAATACACGTTAGTTGCCGTTGCAGACTATGTCCTTCAACATACCAAAGGCAACACCGTGTCGAACCTCTCTTCTACCCGCGCATTGCGCGATATCAGCCGACAGAACGGCGTGGAATACAACGCCTCCGCCGTGGGCGAAGTCAATGTGGTGGAAAAGATGAAGGCCACAAACGCTGTGATTGGCGGCGAAGGCAACGGAGGCGTGATCTATCCCGAACTTCACTACGGTCGCGACGCCCTTGTCGGCGTGGCACTCTTCCTCTCCTATATGGCCACATCCGGCAAAAACTGCGTGGAACTCCGCTCGCAATATCCTGATTATCGCATTTCTAAAAACAAGATTGATCTTAAAGACAATATTAACATACCCCATCTTTTGGACAAGATTGCCGAAAAATATGCTGACTACGAAGTCAATCGCATCGACGGTGTCAAAATCGACTTTGAAGATAGCTGGGTACACGTCCGCAGCTCCAATACCGAACCCATCCTACGAATCTACTCCGAAGCACTCACCGAAAACATCGCCGACAACATCGCACGCAAAATCATGCTTGATATCAGAGAGATACTGAATTAGGTTTCAGGTTTCAAGTTTCAAGTTTCAGGTTTCAGATTGAGTTAGTCGGAATATCAAATAACGAACTTAGAACAATAAATCATTCACCCTTAACCCTTAACCACTCATCATTCACCCTTAACCCATAATCCCATGCGTACCATCATCACATTTTTTCTTCTTCTTTTCTGCCTCAGTTTGCAGGCACAGTTTGTCATTCCCGAAGGAACCCCTGTGGTGAATGGTTACGACATCACCTATCATAATACCAAACTTGACGGGCAGAAACTCTATCTTTGGGGCTGCTACGGATGCCACATGTACATCATAGATAGCGCCATTGTAAAAAAAGGAGTGGCGACATTCAAAAACAAGAAAGCGGTGCTTCCTTGTGGCATATATACAATATGTAAGGGCAAGGCGGTGGACCATTCCACAGACATCGTACTCAACAAAAGCAACAAATGCGTTATCACCCAAAACGGCTCTGATATAACGTTTTCCGAATGCGAGGAATCGGAAATTCTGGACGAATTTTATTCCCGACTAGACAACCTTCCAAACGACACTCCAGACGACCAACTGAAGCAATTCCTTGATGATTTCATCAATATTGCCCCCGAATCTTTCGTTTCAAAATACCTCCGCGCCACATTCGGCTTCTATTGGGAATATGGCTCTGTAGCTTTGACCTGCCAAACGGCTTTACAAATTTTACCTTATACGGATCTTGCCGATCCACGACTGCTCTTCTCCCCCATTCCGCTCAATGTGTGTCTTCAAAGTATACACAATTGCGACATTCATTCCACAGACTCTCTCATCCAATTTGCAGACAGCTTGTTGAATCGTTGCTCCAATCCCATAGTCAAGAATTTCTATCTCAACGAATTATTCCAACTTTTTGACAACAACAAAATTGAGTACGAGCCCGTATTGGTGCATATTTACGACCACTATGACCACAGCTGGATTTCTGAAGAGAACGAGCGTCGATACGAGCGAAAAATCAAAAACCTGCGCAACATTATTCCGGGTGCCAAAGTTCCCGAGCTCACGTTTGCCGATGCCGAGGGTAAAACATTTTCCACCAACCACGTGGAAGCGAAATACACCGTATTTTGGTTTTGGGATTCCGACTGCGACCATTGCCAGGAACTGACCCCCATTTTACATAAATTCTACCAAGAGCATGCCAACGAATACGATTTTGAAGTTGTTGCTTTGGAAATCACGGACGACATCAGCAGATGGAAATCCTTTTCAGACGAACAAGGTTTATGGGATTGGACAAATTTGAGTTTGTCTAATGGTACGACGAATACAGACTTCCTTGTCTATTTCGACATTGCGACCGCCCCAGCCATAATTTTGATTGACAATTCAAAAGACCACACAATAATCACCCGACAAATTACGTTAGAAGAGCTGCTCGAAAAATTGAGAACAATCAACGAACAGCATTAATTCTTTGAATATAAACAACATTTATCAATATGAAAAAAATCTTTCTACTGTTTTTTTTGACCGCCTTTATTGGAACATCCGTTTTTGCACAAAAAGGTAAAACAACGACTACAGGTAAAAAAGGTCATGAAATCACCTTCAACATAAAAAACGCCAATGACAGAATCGTCTATTTGGTCATCCATTATAAAGACCAACTTTACATCAAAGATTCTGCCGCACCTGCTACTCCGGGAAAATATATTTTCAAAGGAGAAAAGGAATATGATGACGGAATGTATTCATTGGTTTCACAAGGGAAAAGACTCTATCTAAACTTCATCATTGATCGAAATCAGTTTTTCACATATAATTTAGACACCACTGGCAATGTGGATAATTTTTCGACCATCAACTCGCCTGAAAATGATGAGATGCTGAAATTCCAACGGAAAACAGCTGTTGCCCAAAAAAACGCAACCCAATGGGGCAAACTTATTAAAGAATTTGAAGAAAAAGGCAATAATGACAGTGCCGAATTTTACAAAAACAAATTGTCTGAATTGAATGATGAAATGAAAGAATTCATCAACAATCTGATAGCCGCACATCCCGATTATCTTTTCTCTAAAATGCAGAAATCCTATCAGGAAATTGACGTTCCAGAATATAAAGATGCAAATGGCGAACTCGACAGAGAAGCACAACTCGTTTTCTATCGTACACATTATTGGGACAATTTCGACTTGGCAGACCACCGTTTCATCTACATTCCTTCCTTTGAACCGAAGATGAAAGACTACTTCACCAAATTACTCTTCCATCAAGAATCCGACACCATAAACAAATACATCGACCTTTTTTTGAATAGAACCTCTCAAGACACATTCATGTACCACTACTGCGTGGATTGGCTTTCCTACCAATTTGAAACCAGCAAAATCATCGGCCATGACGCCGTTTTCTACCATATTGCCAAGAACAACCAACTTGCCGGCAAATGTTACTGGTTGGATGAAGACATCCTATCAAAATATCAAAAGAGAATCAAACGGATTGAACCCACGCTGATTGGCAAAATCGCTCCCGAACTGATTATTCCAGATACCAATCTCTATGAAGATGCCAGACTGTGGAAATCCTCGTATCAACTCACAAAGCCATATACCATACTTTGGTTTTATGATCCTAACTGTCCGACCTGCAAGAAAGAGTCAAAAGCCCTGTGCGCCGTATATGACTCTTTGGAGACAATCGGAAAGCGCAATTTCGATGTCTATGCCATCGGAAACGACGACACCATTGATGCTTGGAAAAAATACGTCAAAGACAACAAATATCCATGGACACAAGTTGGTGGCAACAAAGGAAATATGGACTATTTGGACTATTTCGGCATTTATGAGACCGGTAATCCCGCGATGTTCATTCTCAACTCCAAGCACGAAATCATCTTGAACAGACGTATTGACATGCACAACATTCCGCAATTTTTGGAAGAGTACGAGAAGATACAGGCAGCACAATCCAAAGAATAATATATGCGCAAACGCACATTCTTCCTCCTCATCCTCTTATTATCATTACAACACAGCTTGTTGGCTCAGCCCATCACGCGAGAAATGTACACCAAGGTGGTCAACTCGAATTCGAGTTTCAACTGCCCGTATAGGGAT
>JAZUEE010000047.1:0-5978 GCA_045639985.1 Bacteroidales bacterium | reverse complement strand
GTTTTTCGGTCTTTTTTAATTCCTTCTCCAAGGACTTATAATTTGAAAAATACTTGGTGGTTTGTTTGAAATGAAGCCACAACCAATATTCGAGGCAGGGATTGTTGAGAATGACGCAAACCTTTTCTTTCAAATCATCATTTTGCGTGCAGGCGTGGACTTTTTCTACCAGCACAGGCCATTTTTTTTCTTTATTAACAACATCCACGTCAACAATCCAAAAGATGTAGTCATATTCGGACCGGACAAGTTCCTGCACTTTTTCAAATTCCGATTCAATAGTCTTGGAATCTGGAAATTCGGGCTTGATGGCACACGTCAGTTTTTCTGCCTGCTTCATTCCTTTTAAGTACCATTGCTCCGTTTCACCATCGGCGACCAAGGCTACGCAAGGTCCTCTTTTGGCGATGCGTTCGGGAATATGCTTGTTATTCTTTTTCATTGTACGTCGATAACAAATCCACATCACTAACCATAGGCACACCACCCAATTTGCCAATGCGGTAGGCATTGTAAACATTGGTGGTATCGCGAACCACTGAGCTGTCAAACGAATCAAGACTATAAAGTTCCGTCATCTGTTCCTCATTGTTCCGATCTGTAATCCAGATGGCATCCTTACGGAAAATGTCTCGGTCGTTCAGCAGTTCCCTATTGTGGGTTGTAACGATAAGTTGAGACTGTTTGGAATTTTTCAGATAGGTGAATAGAAAATGCTGATATAAATCTGGGTGCAGCGATGACTCCAATTCGTCAACTGACAAAACGGAATTGTGTTCTGTAAGCAACAGCATTAATCCGCCCAAACCGTAGTATCGTTGTGTTCCGCGTGATTCCTCCTGTAAAGGCAAACGATAATTATTACCATCTACAGAGTGAATGAAAAAGATTTCTCCTCGGGAAAGCGTACCCGTTTTTTTGAGTTTGTTCTTGATGTGTTCAGGCACAGCTTCGTCATTCAACAGCATATTTTTAAGGTCTTCTGGCACATTTTCCTCTTTATGTTCATAGACAATATCGTCAATGCCGAAATCCGCTTTGCTAAGCAAATTTACCAAACTGTTTTTTTGAATAATATTATTTTCTACATTTTCTGATACAAAGTTAGTTAACGATGTTCCAGGAAAAACAATCGGCATCAGGGTGTTGTTAAACCATTCCAATACCGCCTGCAGTTGAGGAATATCCACATTGGATTTGCTGAATCCGGCTAAAACGGTATTGTTCCACAAAGTGGTAAACGACAGATTGCTGAGGTCGTTTTTATCCACTTTCACCTTGCTGCCGAAAGAGATTTTGGCGAGTTGTTTGTCGGTGTCTGTGGTGCGTTCAAACACCAGACTTTTGCCAGGAGAGTAGTTGAATAGTTTTTCACGCACGATGCACTGGTGGTTGAATTTCACCTCATAATCGTAGCGAACATTATTGTGGATGAAATCGATTTCCATTTCCGTATCTCCTTTTTGAAAGGCGGGGTCGAAGCGGAAAGTTTCGTAATCAATCGTTTCGTTCTTGTTCTCGACGGGCTCTCTAACCAAGGTGTAAAGCATATCCAAAGCGCGCAGGATGTTGGTTTTGCCAGAGGCGTTGGCGCCATACAGCATAGCCACTTTCAGCAGACGGTACTTGCCGATTTCCATCACATAGTATTTTTCCAAATGCTTGTTTTTAGCTGCCTGAAACGAGAGCGTCTGCGTTTCCTTGATGGACCTGAAATTCCGAACTGAAAAATCTATTATCATTTCTTTGAGTTTTGCCTATTTTTGTAAGAAGGCTGCAAAAATACGAAAAAGAAATGAAATAATTGTACAAAATTATTCTATATTTGCATTATATAAACATTTTTAATATTTGCAATACTATTGGGCTTATTGAATTATAGTGTGATATTGATAGGGAAATAAAAAATTGCTAATGATGAATTGTGTACTAATTCTATCTGCCAAATATTATTGAAACTTTTTTAGCTCATTACTTATACCACCCGTACTGCAATTCATCAAAATAACGCAATGACTGTTAAAACGACAGGGACTAACCACAAAATAACATTGATAGTATTTAATCTACATTTCTGCACGTTCATTTCATTTTCAACTATTTTGAATTTGTCAGATAGTTCATCTTTATATTCGGTATTGCGTAATTTAAAAGTTCTTTGATATTCTGTCATTTCGCCATCAATAATATCAAGCATAGAGCGTTGATTTTGAATGAAAATTTGTATCAAAATGGCGAAAATATATAAACTCAATAAAGTAATTATATTTTTCAAAGAACATATAGTACTGTCAAAATCCATTGTTAGTCCAGCTAAAACAAATGCAGAAGGGATTGTAATTAATTTATTTTGAGCATCATTGATAACGGAACGGATTTTTTGACTATAGTCAATTGTTTTAGAGGAAATTTCCAGGATGATTTTATTGAAACTATAATTTTGAATGTATAAATCGTAAGCATAATTTGCATTGCTATAGAGTTCTTCTATGTTTGATAGAAAAATCCCAATGTCAAAATGTTCTAAGTATTTTTTTCCGTAATTAATTATTTCATTGACAAAAAAATGGTGCCTTTGATCATTCTCATTCAATATCGAGGTCATTTTTTCTATAATTCCTGAATACGAAGTACTCTTGTCGATGGTTTCACTATCGAATTTCAAATGGAGCAAAATCAACTCCTCCCCTTTTGATATGACGATATGTTTCCCTTCCTCATCCTCATAAGTACATTTTGACATTAATTCTAATGATTTAATAAGTTCGAGTACTATTTTGTAATTTTGAAAGAAAGCATTTTCGGAATCAGAAAAATCATGGAGTTCATAAATATAAGAGAGCATATTGGCCTCCCCAGAATTTTCGTCTATATAGTCTTGCTTCGTTCGATAAAACTTTAGTCTACTTAGTTCGCCCCATTTTAATTTTAGAATTCGGGATTCTCCCTCTTTTAAATTATCTACATCAAGAAAGTCTCCTATACAATTCTTCTCATCTAAATATCTTAAAACATCCCTTTCTGAATTGTAAAAAATATAGTTGTTGATACAAATAATAGAATCATTGATAGTTATACTATTAGAATAACTACGAATTAATTGTACAAACTTTTTTAGCATAGAGATTCTAATTTAATTGATCTATTAGTTCTTGTGGAATATCTTTGAAGGTCAATGTCTTTTTAGATTTATCATAAACTATCTTTTTGTTAAGCATTTCTCTCTTAAAAGAAATGATGTAGTCTTCATTTCTATAGTAAATAGACCGCAACCGTTTTAACTCATTTTTGTCACCACTAATAATTGCAGAGACACCACGTTCCTCCGCCTGCGCAAATTCCTGAAATTCATCAGGATTTTCACTATTGATCATTTGAGAAATAACTGATAAAGAAATTCCTTCTTTATTGGATATACAGGTGTCACAATAACTATAGATGGTATTTTTTACTTGCTGCTTTTTATCTATATCCCAATTGTTTTCATTCATATATGCTTCAATAGCACCAAGTAACTTGCGAGATGACATCTTGCTCGATGTTTTATTGTCGCAATCAATGAAGTTCATAAAATACAAACTGATGTCTTTATTGCCTTTTACAAATGATAGATATGTATCTTCGTCATTATCTCCTACAGTTTTCCATTTTGTTAAATTAATCAAACAAGCAACATCTATTTTGCTCATATCCAATGTTTTAATATCTTCAATTGTAAGTTTTTCTTCATTTATTGAAAATCCATTTTTATTGTTAGTCGTTAACACTAACATATAAGCTATATTGCTATCTGTATTTACATAATGTGCGAATATCAAAAAACCGCCAGTAGCAGGAGATGAAGTTTCAATCGTTTTTTTAAAAATTTCGGAACTATTTTGGGTGAATTTTAAAAAATCTATTTTGCTATTGTAATATTGGATCAATTGATTCTTAAAGGCAGGTCTTTCTCCGGCAAAGATTCCATAATGTGGGCTTGATTTTTTATAATATGCGCTATGCAAGTCTGAAATAAACCGCTTTTCATTGTTTTTAACAACAATGGTTTTATTGGATAAGTGCAACGTTGCGCGTTGAACATTGGCACTTTTCGTTATTCGATGAATCGCTAATCCCTTAATATCAATATTATGTCCTTTTTTCTTTAATTCTTCCATATACAGAAATTTATGTGGTTTATTTATATTGACTTTTTATCCCACCACCTCTCCGACTATCGCCTTCAACAACTCTTCCGATGTACGCTCGGATTCGGAGATCTGATTTTCTAATGAATTAACCGTATTCATTATTGCGTCAATCCTACGAACAATTTCTTGCTGCTCTGAAAGTGGAGGGATGGGAACCAGTATCGTTGCAATATCTCCAGGAGTCATTTCGATCACTTTACTCCCATGTGTGTATTGCCTTTTTTGTTTGTCAAAACATTTGCATGAATAATAATAGGATAAATACATAGGATTCATGTTATGTTTATATATGGCAGTATGGGCACCAACAGCAATTGGATAATCACCTAACCATGCTACAGGCTTACATGAACCAGCTTCGTCTTCACTTGTAATTGCTAAAATGATGTCATTGGTGAATGCTATGCTTGATTTTGGGGCAAGTCCTTCTGGGATGAATGTCAAATTGTTATAGGTACAAATGTTGAATTTCATATGAATCTGACCATAGTGCAAACATGGATATCCACTGGGGGTAAAATCACTTTTAAGAAAGCCTTTCCCTCGAACAAAATAACCAGCTTCCCCCAACCTACACCACGTCCAGCTTTCCGGAATCTCAAATGGGATTTCTTCGGGTTTGATAGGTTCTAAGGGCTTCTCCTTTTTTAGCTTGCCGGAGGCTATCATCTGCTGCTTCTCCAACTTAATACGCTTGAGCAACTCACTTGCGGGTTCCTCCGCAGGATGCTCCTTGCGCCATTCCTCCGTCAACTTGCCCTGTATCGCATTCTGCAAAATAGTTTGCTTAAGTTTAGATGCGAGTCCTTTTTGCTCAGAAAATAGTTGATGCAGTTTTACGGAATTTTGTGTAACCTTTTTTTCTATTTCAACTATTTTTCTTTGCTTCTCTATATCAGGAATTTCCACTTGTACATCAGCAATCCTATTCATTGGCAAGCTAACATTAGCCATCCCTTTCATTTGTGATACAAGCAATTCGTTTCGATAGAGATGCAAATAGATTTGAAGATATTTGGCTAAAACAAAATTCTCATCGTTTGGTATTACGGCACACAAGATGTTGCCTAAAGCGAACTTCCCTTCTTGGTATTTCACTTGGCGCATACTTGCATGACCGTGACCCGTAGATGAAACTAAAGGAATAATTACGGCGTCGGCATCAAATTGATATTCGTTATGAGTTTTGTTAGTGTCTCCGAGAGTAACCATAGTATAAGGGCCTGGAATTGCTTTCATAATTCCTGTATCGCCTTTAGTAATTGAGCAGATATCACCTAATCTATACTTCATTTCGCCAAGTTTTTAAGTTCATCTATTAGGGCGGTAATCTGCTTTTGATTATCTTCTAACTTTGAAATGATAGAGGAAATATCGTATGTTTCTTTGGCGCTTGCATGGTTTGGATTCTTAATATCCAAATCCCAGCCTTTCAAGTCTTTCACGTTCACTTTCCACGCCACTTCGCTTTCTTGGCGGTTGTTCCACCAGGCAATGAGCGGGGCAAATTCATCAAATTGGATGGGTTTGGTTTTGGAGTAACTTTTCTGCCCTTCTGGCAGGCGATGCTCGTAATACCAGATGTCGTTGGTGGGCTTGCCCTTCTCGAAGAACAGCAGGTTGGTACTTACCGTGGCGGGAAAGAAGGTGCTTTGCGGCATTCGTACAATGGTGTGCAAATTGCACTCAATGAGTAATTTTTCGCGGATGCGCTGTTTCACGCCTTCACCTGTTATGGAACCGTCGGGCAGGACGATGGCGGCACGTCCGTTTTTCTTCAGCAGGTGC
>JAZUEE010000046.1:0-1954 GCA_045639985.1 Bacteroidales bacterium | reverse complement strand
GTCAACGCCTCTGTCTTGCAAGAATCTCAATACGTTGTCGCTTTCAAAAAAATCCTTCCGATTGAAATACTGAGCTGTAATTCCCAGGTTTTTCGCGCGCTGCGCGATATAGGCGTCCTTTTTATTATATATGATACAATTGATGTCAATGTCATTTATTTTGGAGAAATGCTCGGCTATGCGCTGTGCGTTTGTGCCGTTTCCAGAACCAAATATAGCCAGTTGTATGTTTTTGCTCATAGTGTTGATTTTTAATAAAATATAATGATTGTTCAAAAAAACAACATCTGTTATTGTTTGCAAATTTATGAATTTTCGTTGATTTTTTCTCCCAAAACTGTATTTTTCTCGTGAATTGTCAGATGTATTAATTTTTTTTAACCAATATAAAGTTCAGTAAAACAGTATAATATAGAAATTAACATACATATTGTTAAGCAAAAAACCTCCCTATGTGGTTTTTTTTTCGTTTCTTTGCAAATCGTTTAACTAAAAAATCTTCAAAAAATGTCTGAAATTGCAACGAAAGTACAGTCTATCATTGTTGATAAACTTGGTGTAGATGAGAAAGATGTTACTATGGAAGCAAGTTTTACCGCCGATCTCGGTGCAGATTCTTTGGATACCGTTGAATTGATCATGGAACTTGAGAAAGAGTTCGATATCACTATTCCAGATGAGGCTGCAGAAAATATTGCTACCGTTGGCGATGCAGTTGCTTTCATTGAAAAAGCTCAGCAGAACTAACTAATCATCTTATGAGTTTCAAAAGAGTAGTTGTTACAGGCCTTGGCGCGCTTACCCCTGTAGGTAATTCCGCTCAACAATTGTGGGATTCGCTGATCAAAGGTGTAAGTGGTGCCGGCCTAATTACTCGTTTTGATGCAGAAAAGTTCAAATGTAGAATCGCATGCGAGTTGAAAGGATTTGACCCGTTATGCCATTTCGACAGAAAAGAAGTCCGTAAGTTAGACCCGTTCACTCAATACGGCATTGTTGCCGCCGAAGAGGCGATTGTTGATGCCGGGTTGAATGTAGATACAGTTGACAAGTCTCGTGTTGGTGTTGTTTGGGGCACTGGTATGGGTGGTGTGCTTGCATTCCAACAAGAAATTTCCAGCTATCTCGATGGAGCATGTGTCCCTCGGTTTAGTCCTTTCTTTGTACCGAAGGTTATCAGCGACATCTGCGCCGGTCATCTTTCCATCAGATACGGTTTTTGCGGCCCCAACTACGCTACGGCGGCGGCATGTGCGTCTTCTGCCGTGGCTATCAGCGATGCGCTGATGCTTATCCGGCTGGGCAAGGCGGATGTGATTGTTTCGGGTGGCTCTGAAGCTGCCATCACCGAATGCAGCATTGGCGGTTTCGGCTCTATGATGGCCCTTTCCACGCGTAATGATGACCCTCTTACGGCTTCACGTCCTTTTGACAAAGACCGAGATGGTTTTGTTCTTGGCGAGGGTGCGGGTGCGTTGGTGCTGGAAAGCTTGGATCATGCTTTGGCACGTGGCGCGCATATCTATGCTGAATTGACAGGTAGTGGACTTACAGCCGACGCCTATCACATCACTGCGTCGCATCCTGAAGGTACCGGCGCAAAGGAGGCCATGCGACTCGCTGTCAAGGATTCCGAAATGCAACTTACCGATGTTGATTACATCAATACGCATGGTACCTCCACGCCTTTAGGCGATGTCTCTGAATCAAAAGCTGTCGCGGATCTTTTTGGAGACCATGCCTACAAAATCAGCCTCAACTCCACAAAGTCAATGCATGGACACTTGCTTGGAGCGGCGGGATGCGTTGAAGCCATTGCAACAGTGCTGGCCATTCAAAACGGAGTTGTCCCTCCGACCATTAATCACTTTGCCGACGATCCCAATATCCCTCAATTGGATTTTACGTTCAATAAACCCGTCAATCGCGACATCACTTTTGCGCTTAGCAATGC
>JAZUEE010000045.1:0-18675 GCA_045639985.1 Bacteroidales bacterium | reverse complement strand
TTACGCACTTCTTTGTGCAATTATGCAGGTAGCTGCCCAATTGTCTGTTGAAGCAGATATGATTAAAGGTAAAAAGTGGAAAGAATGGAAAATCGCTTTGGGAATTCTGTTGTTAGGTGTTTCCATTATTGGCGTTAGTTCTTTTATCAGCAATACTTTTGCCGCTTGGACATTACTCGTTCTTATTATTGTATTGGCCGCTTTCGCCCTTTACAAAATCATTGCAGACAGCATTCGCTGCCACAATCCATTATGGGGTATTCTCATCGGTCTCACCTATTTCCTGGGTATTATCGCCATTTTGATGTTCACCATTGAATGTGTTCGCGGTTTGATTTTCCTTTTGGCTTTCTTTATCGCTATTTTCAGTTTGGCTAAGGCAAGTAAGAAAAAACCCACGGAAAAGAAAGTTGAAGCAGAGGCAGAAGCCGAACAACCTGCTGAAGTTACAGAAGCATAAGGTTATATTTTCCTATATTTATCCTAAGGGGGCAGAAATGCTCCCTTATTTTTTTGGCCCGCACTCTTTTAGAGGGCGCCTTTCTTCGGGGACATAGCCTGGTTTGAAGATCTTCGTTTGGCTACGCAGCAAAACGGCCGACAACGCGGCACCCAAAACATCGCAAATCGTGCAACTGGCAAATACTCCGAACAGTCCGTTCCATCCGAAGTTTTCAAAAATGGGCGGAACGATGTATATCATCGGGACCAAAAACAGCACTTGTCTTGACAAACTGGTGACAATGGCAATCCATGGTTTATCAATGGATTGGAAAAATTGGGAATTGGTAATAGTAAAACCGATGAAGGGTGCCATAACCATCAGAAATCTGAAAGCAGGAATGCAAAGTCTGATTAATTCGGCATCTTTGGTGAAGCATAGGGCAAGATAGCGAGGAATAGTAAGAACTAACAGCATACCCACGCATCCCACCAAAACATCGCACCACATGGCCAATTTATAGACTTCCTTCAAGCGATTCATTTTGCCAGCACCATAATTATATCCAGCAATCGGCTGCATACCTTGGCAGATGCCCAACATGAACATGATAACCAATGGAGCAAAGGAATTGACCACACCATTGGCGGCAACCGCCACGTCCCCTCCATATTTGAGCAATTGGTTGTTGAGTAGAGCTACTACGGCAGATGCGGCTACGTTCATGGAAAAAGGACTAATGCCAATGGCCAAAATATTGCGGAAGATATAGAATTTCGGGGCCCAACAATGTTTTCTAAAACGAATAAAGGATTTTGGCAATAGGAAATGGAAAATTGCCAACACGGAAGAAAATCCCATGGAAATAGTCGTTGCCCAAGCCGCACCCGAAATGCCCCATTGCAATTTATAGATGAAAAGGGCATCCAACGCAATGTTGAGTAAGGCACCGCTCACCATGATCCACATCGATTTGTTGGCATATCCGGAAGAACGAATCAAACCAGCGAGATTGAACGTCAGGGTGGTCAAAAACATGCCGGGCATAACAATGTTCATGTATTCACGCGCATACGAAATAGTGTCGGCAGATGCGCCAAACAGTCCTAAAATGCCATCGGCGAAGATGTACCAAGCGGAAACAAACAGGGCGCCGAAGAAAAACGTAAGCAGCATGCTGTTACCCAAAATATTTTCCGCCCAACGGATGTCGCGCCGCCCCAAAACGATACTCATGCGTGCTGCCGCACCGGCGCCAACCAAAGAGCCAAAAGCGTGCACAATATTCATAATAGGCATCGTGATGGCTAATCCGGCAATGGCCAAGGCACCGACACATTGTCCTAAAAAAACACGGTCAACAATATTATATACGGATGCGATAATCTGTGTGATGACTGCCGGCAGGGCGTATTGCCACAACAATGCCGGTATCGGTTTGGTCTCAAATTCTTTCGTGTTGTCAATCATAGTCAAATTAAAAAGGGCGCAAAAATAACATTTCCATGCAAATGGGATTTTCAGCATAAAACATTTTTTGTATGTTTGCCGCTCGTTTCAAAAATTGAGTTATACGTTCTCCATATATTCATAAAAACCATAAAAAGAATGAATTATACCCAATACATTTTAGAAAATTCTCCTATTACTAACATTCCCGAACTTTTCAATATCCATCACGGCAATCCGCTTGGAATCAATCCTATAGCGCAACTTGTTTTCATCTTTATAGTGGTTGAAGTGATGGGCTGCTTCAACTTCTTTATAAGGCAAAGAGGAAAATCCCAATATTATCCAGTGTTATACTCCCTGTTGTTCGTATCTTTGGTTTCCATCTACTATTATTGTTTTCAAGCCGATTTCCCATCCGCTTTGATCACCGGTTCGAATATTGAAAAGCCCTGTATTGGCTGGTTCTGTCAGTATGCCAAAGTTGGTTGGGGCTGGGCTATTGTCAATCTTACTTTGCTCACACACGTGATTTACAGTTTATTATGCGCTATTATGCAGGTGGCGGCACAATTGTCTGTGGAAGCCGATATGATTGAGGGGAAAAAATGGAAAGAATGGAAAATCGAATTGGGAATCCTTCTTTTGGGTGTCATGTTTGTCGAAATTAGTTTCTTTGTCAGCCCGATTTTGTCTTCATGGTCTCTGTTGGTACTTTTAATCTGCATCGCAATTTTTGTGATTTTCAAAATCATAGCAGATAGCATTCGCTGCCACAATTTCCTTTGGGGCTTTTTAATCGGAATCACATTTTTCGTGGGTGTCATCGCTGCTATGATGCTAACCATCGAATGTCTGCGCGGTTTGATTTTCATGTTTGCTGTCTTTTTGACCATTTTCAGCATGGCCAAAGCCAGCAAGAAAGAACCGAAGAATATCACCAAATAAATGGTGCATCCTGCTTTTCTTTAAATCCCAATAAACAACAAAAATTCAGATTCTTTATACAACTGGTGAGATAGGAATAAAATTTCAAATATTCGTTACTCCCCTATCTTTATCACGCTTCTATCCTCTTCCTGTTTCTGCTTATTAATAGCAGGTTTGAAAGAGTTAAAGTTGAAAGTCACACCCAACCAGAACATACGGCTCTTATTTTTGCTGTTGTTGACCAAGCTGTAGATGTTGTTGTCAGAGACAATATCCCAGCGGCGTGTATTGAACACATCTGTCAAAAGAGCGGAAACAGTAAGTCTGTTTTTCAGGAACGACTGCTTGAAGCCGATGTTCATGTAGTGGATGGTGCGTGTGGTGAATTGCGGAAAGTGCTGCGGCGTAACGCAGAAGTACTGCAACTGGATGTTCATACCCTTGATGGGCTTGAAGTTGAGCGTAATATTACTGTTGTTGACCCAACCTTGATTGCGCAAATCGGCACCTTCAAACTCACCCGTTGTTACTCCGTAGTACGTGTTGGTATTCAGCATAATGCCGAGCCACTTCAACGGATTGATGCTGATCGCGTGATCCAATCCGACTTTCACGTCCCAGTCTCCATTGACATAAGTGAGCATCAGCGTCGAGTCTCGGATAGTGGCCACTTGTGTGATACAGTCCTGCACGACATTAAGATATAAGCTGCCGTTGATTTTCACTTGGGGCGTGGTGAAGGCATACGACACATCCAATTTGTGTGCGGTTTCGGGACGCAGATACATGTTGCCCGTCTCGTAGGTTTGGTTGTCGATGAGGTTCACATACGGATTCAACTGAGGGTAAGTCGGGCGCGACACGCGGTCGGTATAGTTGAAAAACAGCGACCATTTTTGATTGATTTTGTACGCGGCACTAACAGTTGCACCAACGAAAGTATGGTGTTGCGCGGTATTGATGCTGTCCTTGTTGCAATGCAACGCCGTCCACGTGAACTCGCCCCGAAGACCGGCCTTCAACGACCACTTTGGATTGAACTGTATGGAATAAAGGGCGTAGGCAGCAGGAATGTATTCGCGATGTCTTAAATCGTTGCTGAAATAATAGGAATATATCCATTCTCGCGACAGGGTGTCCATCTCATAAAATTTGTGGTCGATATTATTCTGCCGATAGGTCATTTTCATGCCGGCATCTAATTGTCCTTTTTTGAGTTTGGTCATAAAGTCGGCTTGAAGAGAAGTGATAAAAGGGCTGCCACCGGAAACAGATTTCTGCACCATTTCCCCGTGTTCATAGTAGTAAGACGGACGGTGCCCCCAGATTTTGGATACAGACGCACGCAAGTCGAGTGTGCGCTTCTGCGGAATGAATATGTGCTTGTAATTGACAAAACCTTCCACCATCTCACGATTGAAAGTGATGTCAGTTTGTCGGAAAAGTTCGGAAGGTATGTCACTTGTAATATAATGATTATCAAAATCTTGAATATTATTCAAATGCGGAAACATACCTTTTAGATTTACGGTTAATATGTCCTTTTTGGTGGCGCGATAGACTATATTGGCGCCAACTACATGATTGGACGTTTTGCGATTTGCCAAAATCTGTTGGTGAATGCTGTTTCCTGTTTGATAAAAGTAGCGGTCCAATTCGCTGTTTATGACATCCTTTTCGTACTTGCCGTTGTAATTCACGCGAATACTCCACTTATCCTTGTCGTATCCGAGGGCGAAATTGCCATTGAGCATACCCATAAAACCATAATTAAAGGATGCCAACATGCTGAACGCATTGTCGGTTTGTTTTTTAGAGATAATGTTGATGATACCGCCCGTGCCTTCCGCATCATATTTGGCATCCGGATTGACCACCACGTCAATGCTTTGCACATTTGCGGCGGGAATGGCGGATAATCCTCCAACTGTTGTGGGAATTCCGTCTATAAGAACAAGCACGTTGCGATTGCCGCGAATGGCGATGTTTTCATCATTGTCAATGGTCACGGAGGAAGTTGATTTCAGGATTTCGAGTACGGAACCGGTACTTTCACTAATATTGCCGGAAGTATTAACTCTGATTTTTTCTCCAGAAACGATTATGGAGGATGGTGCATCACCTGAAATCGTCACTTCAGACAACTCATTATTTTTTATAACGATAGCATCCAAATCCTGTATCGATTGAGAACCGCAAGAGAGTTCTTTTTGCAAAGTTTCGTATTGTGAATTACTCACTTTCAACAAATATGTTCCTGTAAAGGAACCTTTGATTTGGAAACGTCCCAAAGAATCGGAAATAGCGCCGGTGAGCGTTTTTCCGTTTTGGTTGAGTGTTACCATAGCGTACCCCACAGGGTCTTTCTTCTCATTGACCACACGCCCTTTGATAAGGGCAGTTTGAGCATTTAAGGAATAAAAAGATAAGAGTACGTATAAAACTAAAAAGTATAATTTTTTCATCCAACAACCCTTATTATTTTACTTCTGAATAAATATCCAAGGCCTTTTGATTTGGAGCAAAAGTTGCAATCGTATTTTCCTTTTTATTGTACGTAAAGGTGTTTTCAACAATTTGTCTGAGATCTTTTTTGCCTGGTTTCGGTCCAAAGTCCAATTGCAATTCACCCTTGTTTTTTGCAAAAGAATACGTAAAAGGAACTCTTAAGGGTTTGTCTGCCAATTCTATTCTGTTATTGACAAAAATGCGTTGATCATTGAACATCACACCTGTCGAATCATCCACAAATTTGAGCACAATGTCACCTGTAAAAATGAAGATAGTATCTTTCAACGTATCAATTGTCGTACTATTGGCGATCCAGGTTGTACCCACCAAACGATTTGATTTTGAAAAATTGTTGGCCCTACCACTATGACAAGCATTGAATAATACGAGGGCAGCTAAAATGCACCAACTAACAAGTAAAATTTTTTTCATCTGTACAATTTTTTATTTGCAAAAATACATTTTTTAAGATTCCCAATTTTTCACCAATTTATAGCCCAATCTGGAGAAACATATTTCCAACACTAATTCCACTCCTGCGCACGTCAGGGAGCATGCTAAGGCCTGATGGAAGCTCCAACCAAACAATGGGATGCTCACGACAGTTGCGAACACCAAATTATCAGCAAATTGTGCAATTCCAGTAGAGATAAAGCTGCGAACCGCAAAGTCACGATAACGGTCATGAGACAGCAGCTTGGCAATGGACATATTAATAATAGAGTTCACAAAAGAGGACACGAGCATTGCGAAAGCGGACCCCAGGACTATCCACGTCGAGCCACCGATAGTGGCATTGAGGGCCTCGTTAATTTCCAAATTTCCAGTAGAATAATACGCGCCCCACATACCCGGAGTAAACGATATTATTTTAAAAATCCCGAACATCAACAAATTGACGGCAATCGCCAAAATGGATATTTTAGTAGCCGCCTTTCCACCATACACCTTACATATACAGTCCATGATGAGAAAGGGTATCCAAGATAGGGCAAAACCACAATCCAACGCAATCCAATTGGTATGAAACAACTCTTTGTTCGCCAAAAGATTCATTGACACAACCGTGAGTACAAACACTGTCAACACCAACGCGGGCACTTTGCGCAAAAGCACCTTATAATCTTCAAATTCAGTTCGTAGGAAATTTTTCAACATTGCTCTTTATGTTTTAATTTGTATTTGAGAGCGGAGGATGACAAGCGTAGAACTTCGCTCTTAGGGGTTTTCAAAATCGGCGGCGAAAGTACAAAAAAATGTCTTGAACGAAACTTGCCCTATATTTACTTTTTTTACTACCTTTGCGCGCTTTTTGTGTAGTCTGTTGGAAAACATTCTAATTGATTATTAATGAATGGCATACGTATAAAACTATACATCAATTTAAACATAAAAAATTATGGCAGAAAAAAAATTTATGACTTGTGACGGTAACTGCGCTGCTGCGCACGTTGCGTACATGTTTAGCGAAGTTGCCGCTATCTATCCTATCACCCCTTCTTCTCCGATGGCAGAATACATCGACGAATGGAGTGCAGGCGGCAGAAAAAACATCTTTGGTGAAAACGTAAAGGTTGTCGAAATGCAATCCGAAGCCGGTGCTGCTGGCGCCGTTCACGGTTCTTTGCAGGCTGGTGCCCTCACCACGACCTACACCGCTTCCCAAGGCCTCCTTTTGATGGTTCCGAATATGTACAAAATCGCTGGCGAATTGCTTCCTGGCGTTTTCCACGTATCCGCTCGCGCATTGGCTGCTCAAGCTCTCTCTATCTTCGGTGACCACGCCGACGTGATGAGCGCTCGCCAAACCGGTTTCGCATTCCTCGCAACCAGCTCCGTCCAAGAAATTATGGACCTCGCTCCTGTTGCTCACCTCGCTGCTATCGAAGGCCGCGTTCCTTTCGTTCATTTCTTCGATGGTTTCCGTACTTCTCACGAAATCCAGAAAGTGGAAGTCACCAACCAAGATGACGTTAAGAAACTCGTCAACTGGAAAGCCCTCAACGAATATCGCGAACGTGCTCTCAACCCTGAACACCCTGTAACCCGCGGTACCGCTCAAAATGGTGATATCTATTTCCAAACCCGCGAATTGCAAAACAAATACTACGATGCTCTTCCTGATATCGTAGCTAAATATATGAAGAAAATGAGCAAAATCACTGGTCGTGACTATGCTCCTTTCACATTCTACGGCGCCGCTGACGCTACCGACGTAATCGTTGCTATGGGTTCCATCACTGACGTTATCAAGACTGTCATCGATAAGGAAAATAAGAACGGCAAGAAACTCGGTCTCATCACCGTTCACTTGTATCGTCCGTTCTCAGTGAAATATTTTGGTGCTGTTCTTCCGGAAACCACAAAACGTATTTGCGTCCTCGACAGAACCAAAGAACCTGGTGCAAACGGAGATCCATTGTACCTCGACGTAGTTGAAGCATTCGCAAGCTGCAAGGATATCCCTGCAGAAAACAAACCGATGATTATCGGCGGCCGTTACGGTCTTTCTTCCAAAGACACGACTCCTGCTCACATCCTCGCTGTTTACAAAAACCTTGCTTCCAACAAGCCGATGAACCAATTCACCGTTGGTATCAACGACGACGTTACGCACAAATCCCTCAAGGTTGGCAAGGAAATCTCCATCCTTCCTAAGGGCACATTCGAAGCTAAATTCTACGGTCTCGGCGCTGATGGTACGGTAGGTGCAAACAAGAACTCTATCAAAATCATTGGTGACAACACCAACAAATACAGCCAAGCTTATTTCGACTATGACTCCAAAAAGTCTGGCGGTTACACCTGCTCTCACTTGCGTTTCGGTGACCAACCTATCCTCGCTCCGTACTTGGTAGGCACACCTGACTTCGTAGCTGTTCACGTTCCTTCTTATTTGAAGAAATATGACTGCTTGCGCGGTTTGAAGAAAAACGGTACCTTCTTGTACAACTCTCCTTGGAGCGTTGCTGAAACCAAGAAGAACCTCCCTGATTTCGTGAAGAAATATTTGGCAATGAACAACATCAATATGTACATCATTGATGCTACCAAGATTGCTGGCGAAATTGGTTTGGGCAACAGAACAAACACCATCCTTCAATCTGCATTCTTCAAGATTTCCGGCGTTATCCCTTACGACCTCGCTGTTGAACAAATGAAGAAATTCATCGTTAAGTCTTACGGCAAGAAGGGTGAAGACGTTGTCAATATGAACTATGCAGCTGTTGACCGCGGTGGTGAAATCACCAAGATCGAAATCCCGGCTGAATGGGCAAAACTCGACTGCACAACCGACTTCCAATTTGAAAACAACCCTAACGATCCTGAATTCATCAACAAGGTTATGCGTCCAATGGTTGCTCAATGTGGTAACGACCTTCCTGTTTCCGCATTCAAAGAAATCATCGACGGTACATTCCCAGCAGGTACGACCGCTTACGAAAAACGTGGCGTAGCTACTATGGTTCCTGAATGGAATCCTGCAAAATGTATCCAATGTAACCAATGTTCTTTGATTTGTCCTCACGCAGCTATCCGTCCGGTTGTCATGACTGACGCTGAATTGAAGAAAGCTCCTAAGGGCATGGAAGCTGCTGACATCAAAGCTCCGAAGGAACTCGCCGGTATGCATTTCCGTATGCAGGTTTCCGTTATGGACTGTACAGGTTGCGGCAACTGTGCCGACATCTGTCCTGCTAAGGAAAAAGCGCTCACCATGAAACCGTTCGAAGGCCAACTCGCTGAAGCTAAGAACTGGGAATATGGTCAAAAGAAAGTTACTTACAAAGACAACTTGCTTGACAAGTTCGCTAACGTTAAGAACAGCCAATTCGCACAACCGTTGTTCGAATTCTCCGGTGCTTGTGCTGGTTGCGGCGAAACTCCGTATATCAAATGTATCACCCAACTCTTCGGTGAAAGAATGATCGTTGCTAACGCAACAGGTTGCTCCTCCATCTATGGTGGTTCTGCTCCTGCTACTCCGTACTGCAAGAACTGCAGAAGCGGCAAGGGTGTTGCTTGGGCTAACTCTTTGTTCGAAGATAACGCTGAATTCGGTCTCGGTATGGCTACCGCTACCCGCAAGATGCGCGACCGCGTTGAACGCGTAATGCGCGAAGCTATCGCCGGTTGCAACTGCTGCGACAAGAAACTCAAAGACCTCTTCCAAGAATGGATCGACAACCGCGAAGACGGCAACAAGACTGCTGAACTCGCTGAAAAGATCATCCCGATGGCAGAAAAATGCGATTGTGACTACTGCAAACAAATCGTTGAACTCAAAGACCACCTCGTTAAGAAATCTCAATGGATCTTCGGTGGTGACGGTTGGGCATACGATATCGGTTTCGGCGGCCTCGACCACGTTCTCGCTTCCGGCGAAGATGTAAACGTTCTCGTACTCGATACAGAAGTTTACTCTAACACGGGTGGTCAGTCTTCCAAAGCTACTCCTGCTGGTGCAGTTGCTAAATTCGCTGCTTCCGGTAAGAAAGTTCGCAAGAAAGACCTCGGTATGATTGCTAAATCTTACGGTTATGTCTATGTAGCACAAGTTGCTATGGGTGCAAGCCAAGCTCAATACTTCAAGGTCATCAAAGAAGCTGAAGCATATCACGGACCTTCCTTGATCATTTGCTACGCTCCTTGTATCAACCACGGTATCAAGATCGGTATGGGTCACTCCCAGATGGAAGAAAAACTCGCCGTTGATTGTGGTTACTGGCACTTGTGGCACTTCAATCCAGATGAAGAAGAAGCTGGCAAGAACGGCTTCCACTTGGATAGCAAAGAACCTAACTGGGACAACTTCCAGAAGTTCATCATGGGTGAAGTTCGTTACAACTCCTTGGTTAAGACCTTCCCAGAAGAAGCTAAGGAACTGTTCGCTAAAACCGAACAATTCGCAAAACTTCGTTACGAAGGTTACAAGAAACTGAGCGAAGAAAAATAATTCGTGAATTCCGTAGAGACGGTGCAATGCACCGTCTCTACATTATAATATAATCCCTGCCGCTGAGGTGGGGATTTTTTTGTGGAAAATATTGTGTATTTTTGCGGACATTAAAAAAACATCCATTAGTATGAATAGCGAAGTAGTACAAAATATGATACCCGTCATACGGCAATATTTTCAAGAAAAGCCGGTAAAACGGGTATTCTTATTTGGCTCATATTCTCGTGGCGAAGAAGATGACAAAAGCGACATAGATTTGCTTGTCACTTACGATGACAGCAACAACCTTTCACTCCTTACAATTTGTCGTATGATAAACGAATTAAGTGATAAGTTAGGGCATCCAGTGGATATGGTCGAAGAAGGTCGATTGAAGCCTTTTGCTGTTTCATCTGTAGAAAAAGATAAAATTTTGATTTATGAGAGAGACAATTAAGGACGGTTATAGAGCAGGATATTCCTGAAATAAAACCCTTCATCGAAAAATATATTCAAGAACTTTCAAAATAACACGCAATAATAAATTTAAACAAATAAAGATAGACGATTAACAGATAGACACAATATATAATTTTAGATAGCATTTGTAGCTATCCTTGACTCTCAATTATTATATTCACAAAATAGGGAAAATATAGAAAAAACAACTAAACTAACATATTATTAACCATAGCGACAGCTATTTCGGATAGTCGAGAAACCTAGGAAATTTCAAAGACAAAAAATACCGATGATGTAGTTGCGCCGCGTACAGCGTGGCGGTAACTTGTCTGGTATTTTGGGCTTCCTAGGGCCTCTCGACTAAGATAAGCGAAACCACGCTTTTCTTTAGTCTTGAGTCCTATTAGATTTTGCCCAAAACAACTCCGATAAGTAGCCGAGCTGAAAAACGCAAAAAAATGTGGACAATAGAAGATGAAGTAAAATTCTTCAACGATGCTAGTCAATTAGCTAGTATTGAAAAACTAATGGTAAATGTGCATGATCGGTATTATGCATTTTCACCCAAATCAGAAGATGTTCATGTTAATACTCCTCAGGCACGAAATGCATTAATTGGTGCAACTACTGAAAAATGGTGCAAGGATTTATTCCATGACATTGCAAGACAAAATGATCTTTTTGCCGTAAACGGTGTAATTTGTAATGAAATTGGCTTGTCTGCTCAAAGTTCAGCGGATTTGGCTTTTTGCACGTCAGATAATCAAATTCAATCTCCTGAAAACATTAAGCTCATTTTCGAAATCAAAATGGGAATTGTCAATAATTATTTGTACGATGATATCGATGAAGAAAACAAATTCGGTTGGTTGGGAGACTATAAAACGCATAAAGGAAATCCTTCATTGCTACGATCAGACAGTATGCTCAAAGCAATAGGAAAGTCTATCAATATCAGAGTGGACAGTTCTTTGGGAAAGAAAATCCCTATTATCATCTTGGGAAATTCTCCTATTACAAATAGCTATGTTAAAAAAGTCGATTCGTTAATAAAAAATGGTGTTATCCAAAAATTCATTTCACTATACCCTGATCCAACGGATACGGATTTTATAAAGGAAACACCCGAAAGAGGATTTGAAACTTTTGGTGAGATAGAAGATTTAGAAAAATATATCTGTTATATCCTCAATTCCAATATGAATTATTTTAGTTCTATGATGAGCAATAGAGATTTAGGACAAATAATTTCTTTGGCAAATTTGGAATCTACAGATGAATTAAAGGGGAAAAAATTTATTGAATTGCTAAACGTATGAAGTCAAATAAAAAAGGAACTGAGACTTCTGCGTTTGGAGTCTCAAAACGAGAAAACCACAATTCCGACAAGTTTTACCACTCAAACTTATATGAAGGAATTGAGCTGAGAGAAGTACCCAATACCAATATAAACGAGATCTCTAAAGATAAATTGAATACCATATTCCTTCATTCATCCGAAAGGATGATTGAATTGCCTGATAATTCTGTTCATTTAATGGTAACATCACCGCCATATAATGTCACGAAAGAATATGATCAAAATCTTACCTTAAAAGATTATCTTCTCTTGATAGAAAATGTTATGAAAGAGACATATAGGGTTTTAGTTGATGGAGGTCGAGCATGTATAAATATAGCTAATGTCGGACGGAAACCCTATATTCCAATGTCCACATATATTACGGAAATCATGACTTCCATTGGCTTTAATAATCGTGGTCAAATTATTTGGAATAAAGCAGCTTCCGTTGGCGGTTCATGTGCCTGGGGCAGTTGGCTGTCAGCGGCAAATCCAATTTTGCGCGATGTACATGAGTACATTTTGGTATTCAGTAAAGGAACGATGTCACGAAAAAAAGGAGTTGATACAATACGAAAGGAAGATTTCTTGGAATGGACAAAAAGTATATGGACAATGAATACTGAAAGTGCTAAAAAGGTCAAACATCCTGCTCCTTTTCCAGAAGAACTTCCACATCGTCTAATAAATTTGTATAGTTTTCAAGACGATATCATTCTTGATCCGTTTATAGGCTCTGGTACAACGGCAGTAGCTGCATTAAAAAACAATCGATTTTTTGTAGGTTATGAAATTTCAAGTGATTATAAAAAAATAGCTGATATTCGCATTTCAAATGCAAAATCATTATTTAATAAATAAACATAATCATCTGCTCTACAACCTATACGAAACTCCCTCCGTTTTTTGCCGGAGGGAGTTTTTTTGTAGGACATTTTCATAACAATTAAATTTTTTGTATTTTTGTGCAGATTTAAACAACAACTTTAAATTTGTACTGATGGAAAATATTATCAATAGAACAATTTCTGAATCAATACTTAACGCATATTCTTACTTCCCAGTTATTGCCATAACAGGGGCACGCCAAGTGGGGAAAACAACATTGTGCAAGCATCTGTTCCCTCAATTCCGTTATGTTAATCTGGAAGATTTGTCAACGCGAGAGATAATCGCAGATGATATGAAGAAATTCATAGACGGTGTGCAGGAGGGCATTATCATTGATGAAATCCATCATCTTCCAGAATTGTTTTCCTTCATTCAAGTTGTCGTGGATAATAATCGCGACAAGCGATTCATCCTTACAGGCAGCAGCAATCTGGCGATGATGCAGCATCTTTCCCAATCGCTTGCCGGTCGTGTTGCCGTGTTTACCTTGCCGCCGTTGTCTGTTTTTGAAATACAAGAACAAATTCAATCTTTTTCAACCAATGAACTGCTTTTCAAAGGACTATATCCTGCTGGTTATTCATTACAAATTCCTCCAGAATTATTGTATTCAAATTATTATAACACATACATTGAACGAGATGTGCGACAATTGATAAATGTGAAGAATCTCACTTTATTTCAGAAATTCATTCGGCTTTGCGCTGGACGTGCCGGCTCCGAATGCAATATGTCTGCACTATCCAACGAAGTAGGCGTTTCAGTTCCCACCATCAACGAATGGTTAAGTATCCTGGAAGCATCTTATATTATTTTCAAGTTGCCTCCTTTTTACGATAATATTGGAAAAAGACTGATCAAAACACCTAAATACTACTTTTATGACACGGGAATCTTGTGCTTTTTATTAGGCATTGAAAATTCAAAACAATTGGAAACCCATCCTTTGCGTGGCGGAATTTTCGAGAATCTGATTGTGGCGGAATTTTTCAAAGCAAGATTCAACAAAGGTAAACAACCCAATTGTTATTTTTATCGTGACAGTAAAGGAACAGAGGTTGATTTATTGCAATTATTTGGGAATGAGATCAATATGTTTGAGATCAAATCTTCTCAAACTTTCAATGCCAAGTATTTTGACAGCATCAATAAAGTTTCAGCCATTCTCGGAGACAGAGTAAAACGTACTTCTGTGGTATATGATGGAGAAAACACACGACAAACCGAACAAGCAGGCATATACAATTGGCGGGAACTGTTCTCCGAAGGTTACAAGAAATTGAGCGAAGAAAAATAATCGTTCATAATATCCGTAGAGACGGTGTGCACACCGTCTCTACATTATAATATAATCCCTGCCGATAAGGTGGGGATTTTTTTTGTTTGATTTAAAATAATTGTGTATCTTTGTATTTTGAAAATAAGCTTAAACAAATTCTATAGTATGAAAAAAATCTACCTTCTTTTATTTCTGTGTGTAGTATTGGTGATGCAGAAATCTGTGGCTGGTCCCATAGATGACAACACCGCTCGGCAATATGCCATTCGTTTTATGAACAGCAAAATAGAAAACACACGTGGCACCACAAATGCTGCGCAACTCTCTAAAGTGAACACGTCTTTTGACCACTTGTTTATTTATAATCTCCAAGGAGGTGGCTTTGTCATCATAAGCGATGACGACCGTACAATGCCGATTTTGGGTTATTCAACCACCGGAGAAGTCAACGTAAATGATATGGCTCCGGGATTTGCTTCTCAACTGCAGAAATACAACGAACAGTTGAAAGCGATAGCCGAAGGTGCCGAAGTGAGCGCATATATTCCACACCGCAATTCCAATAGCGTGGCTCCACTCATCCAAACACAATGGAAACAATATTCTGCCGATGGCACGATGTATAATTCTATGCTTCCCATTGATTCAACTTTGCCACAAACAGGATACAGACCTACAACCGGCTGCGTTGCCACGGCGGCTGCCCAAGTGATGAATTATTGGCAGTGGCCTACCAATGGAAGAGGCTCGAATTGTATAACGCGAGATGATAATTGCTGGCACTACGGCACTTTGTGCGCGAATTTTGAATCAACCACTTACGATTGGAACAATATGCCGGCACAATTGGATGCCAATAGTACGCAAGCCCAACGTGATGCCGTAGGACTGTTGCAATATCATTGCGGTATCGCCTCAAATATGCATTATAATTGCGATTGCCAAGCCAGTAGTTCTGGCACTTCTTACGCCATCCAATTTGCACTTAACTACTTCTTCAAGTATAATGTTCATTCATTGCATGAAGTAAGGCGTAATTATTCTGACGCCGAATGGTTGGCATTGATGAAAAATGATTTGGATAATCATCAACCTATATTATATCATGGTGAGTCGATAAAGAATGCCGATGAAGGAACCCATCCTGCCGGCCATGCTTTTATTTTGGATGGATATGATGAAGACGATATGGTGCACGTCAATTGGGGCTGGGGTGGTTCTTACGATGGATACTTCAATCTGTTTGCTTTAACAGTGCGTGACCACTACAATTTTTCACATTCTGAAGAAGCTATTTTAAATCTTCATCCTGATTATGAGGAAGATGATTTGCTTTTCTCCATTTTGGGCTCTGATGTGGTTTTAGATACTACTACCGTTCAAAAGGGAGATAATCTTAGCGGACATGTCGATATTTACAATCCGAATGATGCTGTTGTTGACTTTTTTGTAGGTCAGGCAGTAATTGAAAACCTTTCCCAAAAATTTGTTCAATGGATTGATGCCCAACATCTTATTATCCCCGCTCATGACACTTTGCACTACTCATTTGATGCTCCGGTCGATTTGCCAGTGGGCAGCTATTATACTTATATGCATTTTGCCCATGACACCATTGATGTCAATGACTCTTCTACTTTAGAATCTATGGTGTTTCCTACTTTAAATTCCCCTGAAGTTGATTTCTGGGTCGTTGACACCAACAAATCTTCAATGTCCAATTTGGTGATTTTTGTCCGCTTTGCCGATGACGATGAAATCACCTATCCGTTCAATTCCATTGACAGCTTGTTTAATTGCAAAATTCCTGGATATCCGAGCGTTTACAATTATTTTGACGTGTCGTCATACGGTAAAATCCATTTTAACACCCTCTTTGCCGATCAGATTGTAAATAATTCAATCATTTCATTCGTGGATGAACATCCCCGTGGATATTATCAGCCGTATTCCGAAACGAACCCTATTGGCTATCACGGAGAAAATCCGCTGGTAGGCATCTCAATGCGCGAAGCCCAACTGTTAGCTTCCGCCATCGATTATGTTAGTTCAATGGGGTTGGTGAACAGCTTCGCTACTTTGGATGGTGATGGCGATGGCTATATTGACAATATTTCTTTTATAGTCAAAGGGGATGTTGGTGAATGGTCATCCCTCTTATGGCCTCACATGGAATTTTTCCCTCAAGACTCTATCGATCATCCTGTGAGCATTAACGGGAAACTTCCCAACACTTTCAATTTTGAGTTTGAAGGTTCTGTTTCCTATGGAATTAATGTCAATGTATTCCGTCACGAAATGTCGCATTCTTTAGGTCTTCCTGACAATTATCATTATACGAATTTTGAAAATGTAAATCCGTCTGGTCATTGGGATGTAATGAGTAATCCATACGTGATGAATCATACCAATATGATGTATAAGAATAAATATCTGCACGTGGCCGATGATCCGATTCAAATCACTGAAGATGGAACCTATACGCTTTACAGCAATGCCACAAGTGCTTCGCAAAGCTGCTATTTCATCAAGTCGGCCATAGATGCTGACCAATGGTACACTTTCGAGTATCGGAACAAGGAAGATCTATTCGATGAGGGTATTCCTGGAACGGGCTTGATTATTGGCCGCTGGAACAATGCCGTGCCCGCAAACATTTCTGCAAATGCCTTTTTTGACAACGACAGCATACTTCATTTATATTGGATTTTCCGTCCGGGAAGTAGTTGTGATACGGTAAATGGCGACATTGACAATGCTTTCTTCAGTGCCTTTGCGGGACGAACCGCTTTTGGTCCAACAACGGATCCCTATCCCTATTTGGCAGATGGAACACCGGAAAACAGCTTTGAAATTACCGAAATTCAAGAATTTGGCGAGTATTTGACTTTCCATGTGCATTTTCTCAATGATGGTGTGGAAGAGCATTCTTTGATGAATGGCATTACGGTTTATCCGAATCCAACAGATAAGTATATTACCGTAACGGGCAACAATATGCGGCGTATTGAAGTGTTCAATGCTGTCGGTCAGTTGCAAAAAACAATCGCTACGCTTGATTCGAATCGTTGTACGATCTCCGTTGAAGACCTTGCCCCCGGACTGCATTTTGTTCGCGTTATTAACAATGATGGCACAACAAGCGAAGTGAAATTCGTAAAAACTATGTAATTTCGCCGCCTCAAATTTCCAGAATATAAAAAACTAAAATATCATATTTATGAGAGAGAAAATCAACCTGTTACTCATCGCATTGATGATGATTGTTGTGGGCGCGCGTGCCGATGAGGGTATGTGGCTTCCGTATTCTATCAATGGCCAGAGCTTGGCTGAAATGCAGCGCCTTGGCTGCAAACTTACCGCTGAACAGATTTTCAGCTTCAACCAGCCCAGTCTCAAGGACGCCATCGTGCAATTCGGCGGCGGCTGCACCGGCGAGCTTATTTCCGCCGAAGGCCTGCTGCTCACGAACCATCACTGCGGCCTCAGTTATGTGCAAGCTCACTCTTCCGTGGAACACGACTACCTCCAAAATGGCTTCTGGGCCAAAAGCAAAACCGAAGAACTTCCCAATGAGGGCCTCACCGTTTCCTTCCTCAACTACATTGAGGATGTGACCAATGCCATACTCAAAGGCGTTACCGATGATATGTCCGAAGCCGATCGCAATAAGCTCATTGCCGAAAATGGGAAGAAGCTAATCAAGGAGAAAAAGGGCGATCGCAATGTGGAAGTGGAAATCGTTCCTTTCTATCACAACAACCAGTATATCCTTTTTGTCTATGATGTTTACAAAGATGTACGATTGGTGGCTTGTCCGCCTTGGGGCATCGGCAAGTTCGGTGCCGACACCGACAATTGGACCTGGCCGCGCCACAAGGGCGACTTCTGCATGTTCCGCGTCTATACTGCCCCTGACGGTTCTCCCGCAGAATACAGCAAGAACAATGTCCCGATGAAGTCCAAACATTATCTGCCCATCTCCTTAAAAGGTGTGCAACCCGGCGATTACACGATGATTATGGGCTATCCCGGTTCCACGGACCGCTACTCCACCTCCGGTGCTGTGAAGAACGTCATCGAACAGGAAGGCCCCGCCATCATTGCCTGCCGTACTACCAAATTGGAACAATACCGCACGCACATGGATGCCGATCCGGCCGTCTTTATCAAATATGCCTCCAAGCAGGCCAGCGTCAGCAACTACTGGAAATATTACATCGGACAGGTGAAGCAACTGCAGCGCAACAAGGTGTTTGAAAAACGCACCGAGCAGGAGCAGACCTTCCGCAATTGGGTAAATGAGAACAGCAACCGCAAAGCAGAATACGGCAGCATCTTCACGGAAACGGACAATTACTGGAACCATCAGGAAAAATACACCAAGGCCCTCGTATATCATCGCGAAGCCGGCCTGCGCGGCAGCGAAG
>JAZUEE010000044.1:0-4197 GCA_045639985.1 Bacteroidales bacterium | reverse complement strand
CTGTGCAGATAAAAAAGTTCGCGATTTTTTTATGCGTAAAATTCAGGACAAAAATATAAACGACATTGATGTGGGATTGATGGTCCGCACTTATTTGAGTGAGCACGGAATAAAAATCTCGTGGTTGGCTACGCAAATCCACACCGACAGAAGCAATTGTTATCGAATCTTGAATCGCAAGAATATGGACGTCCTTCTTTTAGCGCGCATCTCGCAGTGCGTGGGCTTTAATTTCATTGAAGAGTTGTCTAAGAAAATTTGATTTTCCAGTCGTACGTCTTGTGGTAAAATTTACAACAAAATGTGGTAAATGATGCAATGTAAGAGCTTTGTAGATAAATGGTTGTGTGGTATTTTTGCAGCAGAAAATTTTTAGAAAAATATGGATGATATTATTTTTGATTTAGACAGACTTGCTCTAAAGTTTGAGCACTTAATTAAAGATTATGCCTATAGCTCTTTTCGAGCTGACACTCATCGAATGTATGTAAGCAATGATACTTCTCTTAAAAATGGAATGCGTTTAGGATTATTGATTGGTTTTTTATTGTGCGCATTGGATAAAATGGGTCGATGTGAAAAATTTAGTGTAAAGCAAAAAGAAACCATATCAAAAATCGCAGAAAGTATCACGTACGATTCGACTTTTGATGACATAAATAGAGCTATAGTCCAAATAGACAACATAATATGTTTGTAATATGAAAAAAGAATTATTAAATGTTAGTGTAGCTTTAATGCTATTGTTTTCTCTTCCTTCTTGTGATCACAACAATGGAGAAAATGAGACGGATATTCAATACCCAAGTACTGCTCACGTTATTAAAAATGCGGTAAAGGATAGGGATGGTAACAAATATGATGCGGTCAAAATCGGCAACCAAATATGGATGGCTTCTAATCTTAAAACGACAAAATATGCTGATGGGACACCAATACCAGTAGTCTCGGTTACTCATGAAGGTGGCGCTTGGTGGCCTACAGATGATAATGGTGGTACAACGGCGGTGCTAGGCTATCCAAATGATAGCGAAATTGCAGGACGAAACTTTGGAATTTTGTACAATCATTTCGCTGCTCTTGGAACCTGGATAGGGACTGTAGAACAACAACTTGGGCATGACGTTCAGGGAGTATGCCCCAATGGATGGCATATACCTTCTATATTAGAGTGGAAAGAATTGAATGATTATGTGGCTACAAATTCGCAATATATGACTTCAAGTAAGACTGTACCCAAAGCATTGGCTGCACAATATGGTTGGAAACCGGCAGATCATGTCGGTTATCCGGGTAATGATATGGATGCCAATAATTCTACAGGCTTTTCAGCTGCGCCATTCGAAAACGAGCGTTCGTGCGTTTGGTGGTCTTGCAGTGGCATTGATGTAAACTTATATAATAGCGATGATTTCTTACATTGGAGTTATGATTCGTATATGGATATGCTCTATGAAGTATACGATGACTATGTGAACATGCCCTATGAAGATTATAGGCTATTTGCTGTCCGTTGTGTGAAAAACTAAGCCCTATTTTTGAAGATAATAACTAGTATGAGAATATCCCGATAGAAGTATTCCTGTCGGGATTTTTTATGGAATCAATAAAGAAAACATTTCCATAATTGTGTCTTAATATCTTTTTTTCGCTTTTTAATGAGGAGTAATAAAGGAACTACCAGTGAATCTGCGCACATCATCCGTCCCCACATTGTATGTGCGGCTAAAGAAATCTCGCATCTCCGATGCGTAGAATTGAAGAATAATCTCTTGACGTTTTACGGCACCACCACAATGGGTTCGCCCAATGTGGCGGAAATTTTGGCTAATGTGGTGGTTGTGAAACTATGTGAACCTGAAAGCCAACGTGAAATTTCAGCCTCATTTTTATGCATCATCGAAGCAAAATCTTTTTGCTTGATGTTTCTGCTGCGTAGAATATAGTGTATTCTATTGGCAATATCTATGTTGAGGCTGACTTCTTCTTTTATTTCAGCCGGAACATTCTTAAGGCACTCCTCAAAAAGATCATTCTTTTTCATTGCTCTGTATTTTGAAAAATAAGATTTTCCATCAAAGAAACAACTGATTGGAAATCATCAATTTTTATTTTCTTTTCTGCTAATACACTTAATAAATCCTTTTCGATAAAAATCAGATTGTTTATATGTGTCATCAAAATAGGATCTTCTTGTGTCGTCTTTGTCTTTTTAACACTTCCATTCCCTACAATGAGGATTCGGTTCGATAAGCGGGAACAATATAATCGCAAAGTCCCGAATTTTTTATTCCGATATTTGATAACCAAAGGAATAGCGCAAACATTACCGCTAAATTTACTTTCAGGTCTGAAAAGATTCTCCGAAGCTCCGATAGTGCGGATTTTGTCAATGGCTGCAACAATTGCGTTGAAATCGTTGACTAACGGTTCTTCAGTTAATGTTTTGTACGTCGTTAGAAATTTTTCGAATTCGTTAAATTCTTCTCCTTTAAATTTTGGAGAGAAAATGCTGACGGATGGAGACTCCATTACTAAATCAAGTGTGTAGGTTTTCATAGCTTAATTTTAGGCCGCAAAAATAGATTTTTATTTGAAACGGGAATAAATAAATTGACTTTTTTATCAATTTTTTTTTACGGCATCACCACAAATAGTTTACTTTTTTTGTCTTCGCTTTATAAAAAAATGTATTATTGCAAAGTCTTTTTATGTCATCTGTGAGAACCTTGTGTGGTTAAAAAAGACAAAAATGTGGAAAAGTAACAGTTAAGAGCGGTCTCCTGAATAATGAAAAAGATTTTTTACGCCGTTATATTGTCTTTACTTATGCTTCCTGCTGCAAAGGGACAGCAGATAGAGCCTGGATTGGTGGGAACTGACTTTTGGCTTACTTTTTTGTTGAATGTTGATGATGCCAGTCGTTCTATCTATATCTCCTCAGAATATGACTGTACGGCGAATGTAGAAGCGCCTTTGCTTGGTTGGGATACAACCGTGTTTGTCCCGGCGGATACATCGATCAACGTCTTAGTCCCTTATTCTTGTGTGCCTCGGAGTTTTTGTGATTGCCCCAATTGTGGATTGCACGTTGCTACTTCAGCGCCGGCTTTGGTCTATGCTTCCAACTATTCTTCCATGACTGCCGATATGACTTCTGTTCTGCCCACTTCTGTCTTGCGAAAATCTTATATGACGCAGACTTATGGCAGCCGCGCCCCTGGACAGCAGGTGGCAGTTGTAGCTCCCTATGACAGCACCCGTTTGCGGGTCGTGTTGGCTGAGGCTATTTATTCAGAAGACAACAATGACTCTCCACCTATCTACGTTGCTGGTGACACGCTGGACACCTTGTTGATGAGAGGCAATGTTTATCTTTTGAAAACGGGATATGTTTATTTTACGGGCTTTTATCCAGAGTCCGGATTCTCTGGTACCCGTTTTGTCGCATCAAAACCGGTGGCAGTGTTTCAAGGACACCGTTGCACGAATGTTCCTGTTATGTCATCTTACTGTGACCATCTTTTCGAACAAACGATCCCGTCGGACTTTTTAGGCTGCCAGTACGTCATTATTCCTACTATTGGGCGAGAGCCCAGTGTGCCCAATACTTATTGCACTGATGTTGTAGGCGATCTCGTGAAGGTCACCAGTCGTGATGACAGTTGCTCGGTGTATATTGATAATCAATTTGTTACTCAGCTGAATGCGGGAGAATCCTACGAGTTTATCCTGACGAATCATACTCCGAGTTTTTACCCGTCGGACTTAGACTTGTATCAATACGATGCTTTGCCGCTCAGCACTTCATCCCCTGTCTTGGTCTGTTTCTATATCACAGGCAACTGCTATGGCGGAAATCCTGGAGATCCCGCTATGGTTATAGTGCCTTCGTTGGAGCAGGGAATCAGCCGTACAATTGTCCCCGTGTATAATACTGCGCTGGTTCGTTCTCACTTTGTTAATGTGGTGGCAACTACCAACGATGTCGGAAACATCACCTTAGATGGAGTGAATATCGCTTCTGCCTTTACGACGGGTCCGCCAGGATACAGTTTTGCCTCTATCCCCATTAGTGAAGGCGTACACATTATGGATGCTGACACTGGACGGTTCTTGGCCACTTTTTACGGTCTTGGGGATGATGAGAGTTATGCCTATATTGCCGGAATGGCGGCTCGCAGTGCCGTGTATAAT
>JAZUEE010000043.1:0-10215 GCA_045639985.1 Bacteroidales bacterium | reverse complement strand
GGATAGAGTCACTCAAGGCAGTCATCGGGTTGGTAGCGGCATTGGCTAAGACGGCTTTTTCTTTGGATTTCCAAGACAGGAATGCGTCATTGTCAGAACGTGGTGCGGTGAAAGTGAGGTAGATGAGCTGCATCATCGTTTCCAAATCCTTCGGAGTGGAATTGCCGTTGAGAGTTTCGCTGTAGGTGTTGACAGAAGCATAGACATTTGCCTTTTTGCCGGAAAGGGCTTTGGTGAGGTCTGTTTGGCTGAATTTGCCAAGACCACCGATGCCGATGAGCTCGTCCATAACTTTCAAAGAAAGTGCTTCAGATTCTTTGTAAAGACTTGTACCACCCCAACTGTGGGCAGACATCAAAATTTGGTCGGCCTTGAAATCCGTGGTCTTCATATAGACAGTTGCGCCGTTGGAGAGCGTCAATTTCTTGTAACCGAACTTGTCGTTTTCTGTTTTGACAACTTTGCCGGCTTTCGGCATCTTCGCGATGAGCGGTTCGTCGGAAACTTTGTCTTCGTACGGAGCGATGTTCTCAGCTTCGACTTTGGCGAATGCGTCTAATAATTCTTTTTCCGTAGGATAAACGACGTCGTCCTTGTCGGGAAGCATACAGGTGATAACCAAGTTAGTGTCGGAAATCAGTTCGCCAATGTATTGATTGATAACATCTACTGGAATGTTCGGGAAGAGTTGTTGAGCAATCATATACTCGTTTTCAGCACCTGGAATAGGCTCGTTGTCGATGAAGTGACGAACGTATTCCTTACAGTAACGTTGGCTTTTAACTTTGTCGCGTTCGTTGTAAGCAGATTCGAGTTGGGTGAGGATTTCAGCGCGGGCACGGTCATATTCGCTTTCGGTGAAACCATTGCGTACGGCGCGAAGCATTTCTCGATAAACGGTGGTGGCACCTTTTAAAACGTCATTTTCGTTAGTGACGGAAATTCCGCTATAAGCACCCAATGTTTTGGCAAAGAAGTATTCGCCATCATAAATATTGGCTTGAATGAAAGGAGGTTGCGGCTGTTGTGCGATTTCTTGCAGACGTTGGTTCAGCATGATGGAAGCAACACTGTTGGCATAATTGTAAATGTAGTATGCCATATCGTTTTTTATACTGTCTGGATAAATATCGTGTTTTTTGAAAATGTAAGTGATTGCGTAGGGTTGTTCTTTATCTTTGGCAATGGAAACAATCGGGGCTTTGTTGCCTTCAACTTGAACGTAGTAGCGTTCAGCAGGATTTTCAGGTTTGGCAATCGTGCCGAAAATGGCTTTGATTTTAGCTTCCACTTGATCGACATCAATGTCGCCGACTACAACAATACCTTGCTGATCTGGACGATACCATTTTTCATAGTAGTCGCGGATGGCTTGATACGGGAAGTTGTCAACCACTTCCATTGTACCGATAGGCATACGCTGGCCGTAACGGTTGTTGGGATAGATTTCGGGGAGGATTTTTTCGCGCATACGGTTGGATGCGTCGTTGCGGCTACGCCATTCTTCGTGGATGACGCCACGCTCGTGGTCGATGTCGTCAGCGGTGAGGAGCAGACCGTCAGCCCAGTCATGGAGAATCCACAAACAGGAGTCAATAGAGCTGGGTGTTGTAGCTACTGGCACATTATCGATGTTATAGACGGTTTCGTCAATAGAGGTGTATGCGTTCAGGTCGGCACCGAACTTGACGCCGATGGATTCGCAATATTTGATGACGCCGTTGCCGGGGAAATGTTCCGTGCCATTGAAGCACATGTGTTCCAAAAAGTGCGCCAGACCACGCTGGTTTTCTTCTTCGAGGATGGAACCGACCTTCTGTGCGATGTAGAAGTTGGCCTGTCCCTTGGGCTCTTCATTGTGACGGATGTAGTAAGTTAATCCATTGTCCAAATGTCCGATGCGGACCTTGGCATCAATGGGGATGGGAGGCATCTGTTGTGCCAATGCGGCGATGCATGCTAAAACGGCAATACCGACAGTGATAAGTACTTTTTTCATTTTTGTTAAGGTGTTTAATTATTATGTTGTTGAATTATTTTATTGACAAATATGAAGTTACATTGATATTCCTGAAACTTGAAACCTGAAACCTGAAACTTGAAATTACTCTTCTTCTATCTCCTTAATAATGTCTTCCGCATTGTGAATCACAGAACGGTGCATACGCAATCCGATGAATCCGCCGATAGCCAAAGAAATAAGCAGTGAAACGATAATGATGATGGACAATTTCCAATCTTTTAAGATAATGCAGTATTCTGTGGCAAGCCATACAAACCAGAATAATACCATGATGATGCCGTATTTGAGCCAGTTAACGTAATCGTCTTTGAGCTTTTTCATGACTTTGGCTATAGTAATTAAGTCGCCGTTCATCGTTTTGCTATTGACATTTTTATGATACTTCCAAGTAAAGAAATCGCAGACGAGCATCATTATTACGGTAATGGCGGTGAAACACCAGCTGAATCCTTCAGCGGGGAAGAAAAATAGTGCCCAGACAATGACGAAGATGGAGGCACCTACGCTGACCCACGCATTAGCGTTGATGGTATTGGCTTTGCGTTTCATTATTTCGCGCAGCAGATGTTCGTTCACTATGTTTTCTTTGTCTAACTTTTTATTGAGAAGAGCAATTTGTGCTTTCATCTCTTCCAATTCGGGAAAATTAGTTTCGTTGTTTTCCATTGTTTTCATTATTAATTGTTCGACATGTTCATTAACTGTTGTTTAATTCGGACGAGTTTGACGGAAACGTTTTTCGGGGTGATGCCCATAATGGCGCCGATTTCGTCGTAGCTGAGATTTTCGAGCCAAAGCAGGACGATGGCGCGGTCCATGACGCCGAGTTTGTTGATGCGGGCGTACAACGCGCGAATCTGCTTGCTGTCGTCGTCATTGTCCTCGTAGAGGTTGGCGGCCATCTCCAATGGCACGCGCTCGCCCCGGCGCTTCTTCTTGCGGTCGTCTGAAATGCAGGTGTTGAGCGCCACGCGCCAAATCCAGGTGTCCACCTTCGACTCACCTCTGAAGCTGTCGAAGCCCTTCCAGAGGTTGATGAGGACATCTTGGAAAAGGTCGTTCACCTCGTCTGCATCTTTCGAGAACATGTAGCACACCGTGTATATCGTGCTTTTATGCTCTTTGACGATTTGTTCGAAATCCGTTTCCTTATTTGTCATTCTGTCTGTTTTTTGAAACAACATGCCGTTAGACGCAATGTTGAATGGAAAACTACAAAAAAGTTGGCAAAAATACGAATTAATGAGCTAATGTGATAATTTGTGCAGTGAAGTATGTTGCATTTGTTGTCGCATTCCCCAGATAGTTAACTATCGAAGCCTAACAACTTTTTGATTCTACCTGAAAAACGTTTGTTTTTTTGCGGATATTTGCGCCTTTAAATATTATAATGTTATGAACTGGAAACCGTACCTTTTAACCATCTTGTCATTGTGTTTGTTGCTTTGCGGCTGCAAAATGCGCAGCAACCAAAACGGGGAGGAAGATAAAAATTATGATTACCCTGTCACTGTGATAAAAGACACCATTTCCATCAATGTGTTGGATAAGACAGAGTTGTATCCGATGTCGGAGGAATTTATGGAATCGTTTATGGAAAAGGCGGGCACGTATGAAGGTCATCATATCACCGCAAAAGTGGGCTTGCCCGAAGAATGGGGTGTGCGCTGCGTAGAGCGCCTGCCCGATGGCCGCGAACTTTGGCTCATCCAGTCCCAATCCCGCGAATGGATGTTTTTGGCTGTCACGTCCGGATACGGCACCCAGCGAATTGTGGATATGTTGCCCATCGCGTTGGATGTGTCTAACCAAAACGGCGATGTGTTGGAAACAGAAAAGTGGATAACCTACAGGCAACCCGATGGCGCGTTTTTGATTAGCAAGGAATACGAATGGACACGCTCACTCACGAAAGCCACCAAGCAGGCCTATAAGGAAAATCCAGATAATTTCCATCGCCAAACATCCTTCCTCGACAAGTACTACGTTAACGATTCGGGACATTTTGAGTATTCCGAAGTGGTAGATTCCATCCCCGAATACAGCGCCGTGGTTTTCTTCTATAATCGTAATATCAAACCCGATCGTTGGGATGACAATGTTCCTCAGCTTCAGGCTTTTTGCGAAGAAAACAACATTTATTACGAGGAGGTCTATAACCATTATGACAATGTTGAAATTCGAGATTTTCTGCTGAATCCCATTATCAACACCGATATCAATCCGATTATCGGCAATATGGAATCCGGAATGGTGATGATGAAGAAAGGACAAACACCGAAATCTGTCAATTTTGGCGGTTTTGAATATATGCAGATGGAAATTCGTCGCTATTTTAAAATCAGCAATCCTACGAATCTATGATACAACAGTTTGCCAGCGAATTGAAACGATTGGTCGGCGAGATAGATCAATATCGCTACTTGCTTGCCGTCAGCGGTGGGGCGGACTCCTCCGTCTTGGCGCATCTTTTCCATTCCGCTGGGTTGAACTATGCTGTTGCCCATTGCAATTTCCACCTTCGGGGCGAAGATTCCAATCGAGATATGTGCGTGGTACAGTCTTTGGCCCAATCTTTGAACGTTCCCTTTTTCCTGAAAGAATTTGACACACTTGCCCTGCAGAAAAATTCAGGACGCTCTGTGGAGATGGTAGCACGCGAGTTGCGCTACGACTGGTTCGAGGAAATAGGCCGAGATTATGATTTCATCGTCACGGCGCACCACGCCAACGATGCTGCCGAAACAATGCTGCTCAATCTTTGCCGGGGCACGGGGCTGAAAGGCGTGGCCTCTATTCCCGAAAAAAATGGAAAAATCATCCGCCCGTTGCTCAGTTTCTCTGCAGCAGAAATCAGAACCTTCGCCCAAAAACACAACATCTCATACGTCCTTGATTATACCAATGACGACGAAACCATTAAACGCAACCGCATTCGGAAATCCGTTATTCCCATATTGGAAGAATTGAACCCGAATCTCATCAATACATTGTCCAATAACCGTAAAATCTTCCAAAAACAACTTCTTTTTTACCAAAACTGTTTGGAAAATATCAAAAAAGAAGTGATTTTCAAAAAAGAGGACTTTTATGTTATTAATACGGCATTTTTAGCTGAAAATCCTCATAAAGATGTCATTTTATATGAAATTTTGAATGATTTTGGATTCAATGCTTCCGTCGTGGAAGATTTGATAGATATTGAGCAATCCGGAAAACAGTTCTTCTCTGAGCAATATGCGCTTTTGGTCGATAGAGATTCCTACGTCATAAAACCTCTTGCAAAAGAAGAAAACGAATGCCATACATTGGAAAATGAAGAGGATTTGAAACGATTTTTCCAAGTGGAGAAGCACACATTGCCAGATTCGCTAATATTTCCCAAAAACAATAATGTATTGTTTTTGCCTGCTGAAAAGCTGACTTTCCCTTTGACTTTGCGCCATTGGCGGGAAGGGGACTCTTTTCATCCATTGGGCACAAAAGGGAAACAAAAAGTCAGTGATTTTTTCACAGACCATAAAATTGACATTTTTACCAAACAAAAAATTTGGTTTTTATGCAATGAAAAAGACATAGTATGGATTGTCGGCTATCGTTCCAATGAACTTTATAAAATAGATATTCATAATACAAAACTTTATTATACAATAACATACGATGGATATTTTAAATAATGAAGACAGCAATATGCCCAAACGGAGTTTCTTGCTTTGGTTTTTGGCCATTTTCACGATGGTGAATGCGGGAATAAATGTTCTCACATTCTCTGTCTATATGCTTTTCCCGCAAGTTCTGCAGCAGTCGGTATCTGTGATGGAGAGTATGCCTATGTTTAACAATGAGCAGTATATGCAGGTTTTTGAGATGTATCTTTCCATCAAAGGTTGGCAGTATGGCTTGCTCATTATCACAGAGGCGGCCATTTTCATTGGTGCTTTGATCATGCTTTGGAAGTTGAATCCCATTGGTTTCCACATTTACACAATAGGACAAATGGCGGAGTTTTGCGTGCAGAATTTCATTATCGGCGGCAAGATGACGATGAATTGGTCGGCCATCCTATGGACAGTTTTGATTATCGTGATGTACGCCACACAACTACGCTATATGAAACAGCCGGAAGAAACTGTTGAGAAAGAGGAAGAAGAGTAGGAGGTTTCAAGTTCCAGGTTTCAGGTTCCAAGGGTACATCATCTTATTTTCACATTTTCACATTATCACATTACCGCATTAATCTTATGAATCGTTCAGATTTTCCCATATTAGAACAATTAGTTTATAAAAAACCGCTGGTTTATTTTGACAACGCTGCCACTACACAAAAGCCGCAAATAGTCATTGATGCGTTGTCGAATTATTACGAGACGTTGAACAGCAATATCCATCGTGGCGTACACTGTTTGAGTCAGAAGGCCACGGAGGAGTTTGAAATAGCGCGGAAGTGCGTACAGCAGTTTATTCACGCGGCGCACGACTACGAAGTGATTTTCACGCGCGGTGCCACGGAGTCCATCAACTTGGTGGCCAGCTCGTTCGGTCGTACGTTTATCAAGGAAGGTGATGAGATTATCATCTCTGAAATGGAACACCACTCCAACATTGTGCCGTGGCAGTTTTTATGTGAAGACCGCGGCGCGCGCCTCAAGGTGCTCCCCTTTTCCGAAAACGGCGAACTCTGCGTTGAGCAGCTCGAGTCTTTGATAACATCACGCACGAAGATTGTAGCGATGACGCACGTTTCCAACACGTTGGGCACTATCAACCCCGTGAAGGAGGTTATTCGCATTGCGCACGCACACCACTTGCCCGTGATGATTGACGGCGCACAGGCAGTGGCGCATTGCCCAGTGGATGTCCAAGATCTTGACTGCGAATTTTATTGTTTCTCCGGTCACAAAATGTATGGACCGATGGGCATCGGCGTAATGTATGGCAAAGAAAAGTGGTTGAACCAAATGAAGCCCTATCAAGGTGGCGGCGAGATGATTAGCAATGTCACATTTGAGAAAACCACGTACAATGAACTGCCTTTCAAATTTGAAGCGGGTACGCCGGCAGTGGGCGATGTTATCGGTTTGCGAAAGGCCATTGAGTATATGCAAAGCGTTGGTGTCCAAAATATTGCAGATTATGAAAACGAACTTCTGCAATATGGTACGGAAGAACTTTTGAAAATTGACGGATTGCGTATTTATGGACAAGCTGCGCACAAAGCTGCTGTAATTTCTTTTCTAATCGACAACATACATCCGTATGATTTAGGTGTGTTACTTGACCATCAAGGCGTGGCGGTGCGCACAGGTCATCATTGCACCCAACCCATTATGACGCACTTCGGTATTCCCGGTACGGTGCGTGCCTCTTTTGCCCTTTACAATACGAAAGAGGAAATTGATGCATTGGTGAAAGCCGTGATTCGTGCAAAGGAAATGCTACAATAGACTATTTCTTTTTTCTCAGTTTGCTGTATAGCTTGTTGGCTTTGGAAACGTATTTTTCGTAAGCCAACTGCTTGCATTGCAGCACTTTGTCCATATCTTTCTCATCAAGCCCCAAAAGGTCCAACACCTCGTCATAGTTGGCGGGCTTTTCGGCAATATGGTCGGCGGTGTACATTTCCAAAGCTTTTTCCCGAGAAATTTCCCCCCGCCGAATCATTGTGCTGTATTGGCATATTCTGCGTTCGTAACCGTAGATGTGTTGGCGTACATAGTTGGTGAAAGGTTCCACCACGCAGTCAAAGTGCTTGGAGTACTCGGAGGAGGTGTCCTCCTGCCAATCCATTTCCCGTTTGATGATATCACCCATTTCCTTATCCGAAGGATTGGGGATGTAGAACAGAGGGCAGACTTCTTTCGCATAAATGCCGAACATTTTGCCCAAAGAAAGTTTGAAAAAGTTCATTTTCGGATAGATCAAAAACTCTTTCAGTTCCTGGCGACTCGTGTTGCCGGCTTCCAGCATAATATGTCTGAATCGCTGCACATCTTGTGTGGTATCTGGCAGGAAAGAACCTTCTTCCAAAGGCGAGGTGCCCAACAGAATCATAGGGATTTTATGGTCGGCGGCCACTTTGCACATACTGGCGCGAATGGCAATGCCGCACGCACCGCAAATGTCACCCGACGACAGCAGCATAGTTTTGTAGATTTTTTGGAGTAGCTGGTGATCGGGTTTTACCGTAATCATCTCCGTATTGGTCTTACGTAGTGCGCGTTGCATATTGTCGGCGGCGATTTGGCTCACAAAGCCATTATCGTATGTCATAGCCAACACCCGAAGATGATATTTTTGGGTGGCCAGGTATAATATATAGGTACTGTCCTTGCCGCCGCTTAACGGAACAAGGGCATCGTATTTTCCTTTGGCTTTTTTCTTATAAGAATCTAATATTTGAAGAAGTTTGTCTTCTCCGTATGGCTCGAAAACCTTTTGGTGCGCGCACAAAGAGCATTGGCCGTCTGCTTCAAACGACAATCCGGGATAAGCATCCGTCAGCAGGCAATGCGTACACTGTTTCATCGGCTATTTTTTCTTAATCGGTTCGCAAGAGAGGCCGACGCCGAGTTTTTTGAATATTTTTCTATCCACCTCGCTCAGCATCACGGTTGTATGTACTTGGCAACCATCTAACTGTGGTAAGCAGTCGAGGGCCTTGCGACAATTGTCATCATGCAGACTGAGCATGGAAAGGGCCACCAAAACCTCATCCGTGTGCAATCTCGGATTGTGGCCATGGAGGAAGGAAACCTTTGTTTTCTGAATCGGCTCAATCATCTCCTGGGGAATGAGTTTGATGCTGTGGTCGATGCCAGCGAGATGTTTGATAGCATTGAGTATCAGGGCAGCGCTGGGTCCTAATAGAGAACTGGTTTTAGCGGTAATAATAGTGCCGTCAGCCAGTTCGATGGCGGCGGAGGCCACACCTCCTTCTTGTTCTTTGCGGGCGCGGGCGGCAACGGTGGTTTTACGGTCTTCGGGTGAAATATTTGCCCGCTTCATCAGTAGAGAAATCTTATTAACTTCATTTTCAGTGGATTTTCCGTCCACCACGTTGCAGAGGGCTGTGAAATAGCGTCTGATAATCTCGTCTTTAGAGGCCTCACAGCAGACTTCGTCATCACAGATGCAGAATCCCACCATATTGACGCCCATGTCGGTAGGCGATTTATAGGGATTTTCGCCATAAATACCTTCAAAAATGGCATTTAAAACGGGAAAAATTTCAATATCACGGTTATAATTGACTGCGGTTTTATTGTATGCCTCCAAATGGAACGGATCAATCATGTTCACATCGTTGAGGTCGGCGGTGGCAGCTTCGTAGGCCACGTTAACAGGGTGTTTTAATGGAATACTCCAAATGGGGAAGGTTTCAAATTTGGCGTACCCTGCTTTAATACCGCGTTGGTTTTCCTGATAAAGCTGACTCAAGCAGACGGCCATTTTTCCACTGCCTGGACCGGGTGCCGTGACGACCACCAGCGGACGGGACGTCTCCACGTAATCGTTTTTGCCAAAGCCATCTTCGGAATCAATCAAATCCACGTTGGTAGGATAGCCTTCGATGGTGTAATGGAAATAGACCTTGATGCCCATCCGCTCTAAACGCTCGCGATAGGCTGTCGCACTCGGCTGCCCATGGTAATGAGTGATTACAACGGACCCGAAATACAAGCCACGACTGATGAAGACTTCGCGCAAACGGAGAACGTCTTCTTCGTATGTGATACCCAAATCACCACGCACTTTGTTTTTCTCAATATCAACAGCACTGATGACGATAACGATTTCCGCATCGTCTTTCAATTGCATCAACATCCGAAGTTTGCTGTCGGGTTGGAAACCAGGCAAAACACGACTTGCGTGAAAATCGTCAAACAATTTTCCGCCAAATTCCAAGTAAAGTTTGTCGCCAAATTGAGCAATGCGCTCTTTGATATGTTCAGATTGGATGCGTAGATATTTCCCGTTGTCAAAACCTATTTTCATAATAGCAATTCTAATACGGGGCGCAAAGATACAAAAATCATTTATTTTTGCAGCGCTTTAAAAAAATACTTTTCCATAGCGAAATCTTATTAATTATTCAGTATAAAACATTGATAATCAATGAATAGTATTTTTGAAATTCTATTTTTACTTTGTTTTGCCTGTAGTTGGCCTGTTTCTATTTACAAATCCCTTCA
>JAZUEE010000042.1:0-3667 GCA_045639985.1 Bacteroidales bacterium | reverse complement strand
GAATTCCAAGACACGGGTGCGGGTCGAGCATGTGTTTGGCTATTGCGAGTTGAACCTGCATGGGATGTTCAGCCGCGTTGTCGGTTTGGCGCGAAATGCCGCCAGAAACACCTTGACCAACCTGGTTTACAACGTGTGCCGATATGAGCAAATAGTACGATTAGGAATGAATTGTTTTGTGTAATATATTGATATACAGCAACTACACCCCCATAAAATAATAATGAAAAGTTAGAAAATAGAAGAGAATTTGTATCTTTGCCGCGTTGTTCACTTTGAATTTTGGCTAACGGACTTCACGAAGTTCAGAGGGACGGCGCGAAAATGTAAAGAATAGAAGTCCCCAGAAGTTTTTGGTACTTCGACGTTGCTGCTATATGAAAAAGATTTTATTCATCTTGTTTCTAATTGTTTTTTCTGTCACTTACGGGCAGAGCGACCGTGTGTTTATGTTTGTGAAAACCACGGCGCCAACGGACACCGTCTATATGACTCGCGACGACATCGATTCGATATTGGTCGAGAACAATTGCCTGCAAATGGCACCTTCCTGGATCCCCAAAAGAGACCGAATGGAGCAATGGAACGCGCCCCGTCGTCTGAACAAGAATGAGACTTTCGACGTTTATTACCGAAATCACCACCAATGGGAACCGATTATGACAAAGAGTTACTACAGCTCGTTCCTCTTCGACAAAGAAATCGAGGTTGATTCTTGCTCTTCTTTTAATGAAAAGCGCATTTTTTATCACGGCCTTGTCCTCGAAGATGCTCGCGAGCAAATCCGACAAATGGTGGAGGACGGCAAGACTTCCGACCTGCTGCTTTATGGTAAAGACATTATAGAAGATTTAATAGCGTTGCTAAACGACACTACAGACACACACATTCCAATGCCGCATTGCAACGCGACCTACAATTACGGCGACGTGGCGTTAATGGCGTTGCTTCGGATTGTTCGGCTGCCCATCTCGCAATGGATAGATATCGGAGAAGAATCTCTTTACGCCTATCTACATCTTCATCCCAAAGCAAGAAAATTTGTGCAGAAGAAGTCGCACGGAATTTGTCAAAAGGACACCTCCGCTTTCAGCAGGTATCTTTGTTTTCCGCAATTCTTTCCAGTCAACGACAGTCTGTACCAGCCGGATACGGATGGCGAAATTTTCAATTTCCACCGACCCAAACAATATGAATATCTCACTCTTTCCTGTTTAGGCACAGACTGGCCGATGGCCGTACTTGCCAACAGAGAGGTGGTAACTCCTGCTCGGAAAGCAACACCATCTTTATATATGGATGTTCTTTGTCCTTACGAATTCGGATTCGAAAATGACATCTTGACCTACCTCGCATTGTATGACGGTGCTTGCGGAGTAGTCACAAAATATGGAAATGTTTCACCAGGCCAAACTCTTCCTCAAGATTATCCCATCAGAAAAGTCAAACACATTGACGACTGGGACTACTATATGCCAATTGGGAAAGGTTGGTATGCGCGTTTTGACGAATACCCGAAAGAGGGAACGGAGGTTATCAGTTTGTTCCAATATAAGTTCAAGTAAGACACACTATCACAAACACATTTTTCCAATATGAAGCGACTACTATTCATCATATCCTTATTGTTAAACTGCCTGCTTTCTTTATGGGCGCAGATTCCCGAAAATTCCTATTGGGAAGACGGAGAAAACTTTTTACAAGTAAGTTATAGGGCTGACACCATTGATTTCTTTGGTGGTAGCGGGCATGATGGGGGATTTGATATCCATTTGCTGCCCGGTGACAGGCCCAATCGGTACGTGGATGTCGGCTATCCGGACAATGCTGCGGACAGCATCGTTCTACTGAAGATGTCCGAAGGCGACAGCACACGCAATGTTTTGGTCTTTTATTCCAACGGCCGACCCAACGATGTCCTGAAGCAGTATTTTCCCGAATCCAATGAAGATTGGGCACCCGGACTGAAGCTGATTTTAGAACGCCAACTTCATCAGCAATTTGAAGGCATTTATGCCAATCACAAGATGGGAATCTCCTGTCGGTTCACTCCGGGAATGATCCTGTGGTCAGAAGGCGGACTGAGATACGACACACTGCACTATGTCCTCAATTACGAATTTGACACGCCCTGCCTCTCCATCACCCTCAGCAACGGAAAAACGTGGTGGGTCAATCCCACCATTACGGGCATCAACATCTACAACACCACCTATTGGGAAGAAGTTGACGGCTATACCCAAGGCGACACACTTCTTTTCCAATTAGAAAAAATTTGGAGCACCACCGAACATCAGGGACGTTGGCCGTACACCTCGTCCGAAGTGCTCACATCGGGCCGTATCGACTTTTATCCCAACGAAGTGCTCCGTTTGATGCGCAACGAGATTTATGCACGTCACGGCTACCATTTCGCAGATACCGCCCTCCAACAGTTCTTCTATAACCAAGTCTGGTACCAGGAAGCTCCCGACAACAGCCTTGTACGACTCACGCCGTTGGAAGCCTTCAATGTGAAATTCATCCAATCGTTGGAACATCGTGAAAAACGCTATTCCACGCCTATTGACGAGGGCATTGCCTTAAAACAGATACCAATGGCGAGCAGCACCAAAGAGTACGCCTGGACGGGAACACTTGATGGGAATATCCCCATTGACATACGCTTGGAAATCCGCAACGACCACGTGGCTGCCGGTTACATCCGCTATTTAAACAAGCCTTCGGCATCTGCTATTCTGTTGGGTGGCAGAGATGACATGCGGGATTCCAAACACAAGCCAATCATCAGTTTGTCAGAACTACTTGAAAACGGAGAAGTGGGTGCGTTCATTGACATACAACTTCTTTCAGACGGCAAGGCGAACGGAGTTTGGCACAAATATGGCACTGGGGAGAAATATTCTTTCATATTAAACAAACCCTATTCTTCAAATGCCTCAAACGCCCTGGCTCCAGTCAGGCCTGACGAGAAAATTTTGAATTATCAGAAATTGGATCGTGAAATAAATATTGTTTTGGACGACAATGGTTTTGCCCAATATGAATTAATCGGTTGGGATTATGATATTGACGGGATTGCCCCTGTCAAGAATGGACAATTCCGTATCGTTAATCCAGAGTGCAACACTTCTGTTCAGGTTTACATCTTCCAGAATTTCGTTCAGCTTCAGCCATTGTCGTATCCACAAGTCTGGTTGGAGGGAATGTGCCCCTACTTTGGAGGTGAATATGTCAGACAATGGTAAAGACATTTTTAGTATTTCAGCATCGTTAATTGAAAATACAAACCGAAAAGTTGTATTTATCACTTGAATTTAAGGGCAATTCTAAATAAAACTCTTTGATAATCAAATAAATATTTGTATATTTGCCGCAAATTTGAAGAGAAAATGGATACATACAAAAGGGCATACAGAAAACTTGGCAACCAAGGTTTATTTGATTCAGAAGAAAGAACTTCAATGTTGAACGCATTGGGAAATCCGCAGGAAAGACTTTCTGAAACGATTGATTTCGAGATGTTTCGCGAGACGTTGGAGATGGGCTTGTATCGGGAGCGTCTGACGAACGCTGGAGCAAAGCCCTACGACTATGTGCTGATGTTCAAGATACTCGTGCTTCAACGGATGTACAATTTGAGCGATGAGCAGACCGAATATCAGAT
>JAZUEE010000041.1:0-7111 GCA_045639985.1 Bacteroidales bacterium | reverse complement strand
CTTTTAGCTCGTCCCACTTTTGTTCGAAATCTTCACGGTTTTCTTTGAACATGCTCTCTAACTTTTCAGCCACCTTTTTGCTGATGTAGGTGGAGATTTTCTTTACGTTGGAGTCCGATTGGAGGTAGGAACGGGAAACGTTCAAAGGAATGTCTGGAGAGTCGATAACACCATGCAGAAGCGTCATAAATTCAGGAATGATGCCTTCCAATTCATCGGTAATATAAACCTGGTTGCAATATAGTTGCACGCGGTTTTTCTTGAGGTCAAGTTGGTTCTTAACTTTCGGGAAATAAAGAACGCCAGTGAGGTTGAAAGGATAATCGACATTCAAATGGATTTGGAACATCGGATCTTCAAAGTTCATCGGATAGAGCTTGTGATAGAAGGATTTGTAATCGTCGTCAGTGAGTGAAGATGGTGATTTCTGCCAAATGGGTTCCGTGTCGTTGATGATGTTTGGAACTTGAACGGATTCCTCTTTCGGCTCTTCGTTTTTCTCGTTGTTCGCATCTTCCGGTTTGGGCTCGGGTTTGCGCCATTCGGTCTTGGTGCCGCAGAGAATGGGGATAGGAAGAAAACGGCAGTATTTGTTGAGAAGGCCGACAATGCGACTCTCTTCCAAAAATTCAGCAGTGTCTTCTGCCACGTGGAGCACGATTTCCGTGCCGCGTTCGGCTTTGTCTGTTTCTTCCAGCGTGAAGTCGGGAGAGCCGTCGCAGCTCCATTTCACAGCGGGCGTGTCTTTGTAGGATTTGGTGATGATGTCAACGCGGTCGGCGACCATAAAGGAGGAGTAGAAACCCAATCCGAAGTGGCCGATGATGTTGGCGGCGTCTGTGCCTTTGTATTTGGCAAGGAAGTCCTCCGCACCGGAGAAGGCAATTTGGTTGATGTACTTGTCAACCTCTTCGGCGGTCATACCCAAACCGTGGTCAATCACGCGGATGGTTTTGTCGTCCTTGTTGACTTTCACTTCAATGGTAAGGTCGCCCAATTCGCAGTTGGTTTCGCCGAGACTAACCAATCTCTTGATTTTTTGCGTTGCATCCACTGCATTGGAAATAAGCTCCCGGAGGAATATCTCGTGGTCGGAGTACAAGAATTTCTTGATTACGGGGAAGATGTTTTCGGTTTGAACGTTGATTTTTCCTGTTTGCATAATTATAATGAGTTAATGTGTTAATGTGATAATGCGATAATGTGATAATGTGCAAATGTGCTAATGTGCTAATGTGATAATGTGATAATGTGATAATGCGATAATGAGAAAATGCGATAATGAGAAAATATGATGATGAATCTTTGAAACTTGAAACCTGAAACCTGAAACTTCAGGGGGCGTACTACGTTGCAAAATTTGTGCCAAAACAATTTTTGACAAACTCCTTAAGCGTTTGGTGATGGTTATGAAAAAAACTGTGTGTCCCAGATTTTCTCGAATATTAGTTGTATTTTTGCCGCCTCAACATTTTGTGAGAATCAAAAATAGACAGATAAAATTAGATTTGTTGAAAAATATCGTTACTTATAAATAGTTGATTTATTGAATTTTAATAATATGAATAATACAAATAATAGAGGGGCGTATTTGGAAGATGGAAAGCAAATATTCCTTGGAGACGCATTAGAAATCTTACAAGATATTCCAGACGAATCAGTTGATTTAATATTTGTTGACCCACCATATAATATAGGGAAAAATTTTGCAGGAAGAAGAGATAAATGGGAAACAGATGAAGAATATTTGTTGTGGTGCTACCAATGGATAGACTTGTGTATTAATAAGTTGAAATCAACGGGGTCATTCTACGTTATGACTTCAACACAATTTATGCCTTATTTTGACATATATATTAGAAAAAAAATGACGATACTTTCCAGAATCATTTGGTATTATGATAGTTCGGGTGTTCAAGCAAAGAACTACTATGGATCTATGTATGAACCAATATTGTTTTGTGTGAAAGATAAAAATAATTATACTTTTAATGCTGACAGTATTTTGGTTGAAGCCAAAACTGGAGCGAAAAGGAAACTTATTGATTATAGAAAGACCCCCCCTCAACCATATAATACTGAAAAAGTTCCAGGTAATGTTTGGGATTTTGCAAGAGTACGATATAGAATGGAAGAATACGAAAATCATCCAACACAGAAACCAATTAGTTTGTTGGAGAGAATAATAAAAGCAAGTAGTAATGAGGGCGATGTTGTACTTGATCCATTCTCAGGTACATTTACTACTTGTTTTGTTGCACAACAACTGCAACGCCGATACATTGGTATTGAGATTCAAGAAGAATATTTCAAAATTGGACTAAGAAGACTTGAACTTGCGTCGGAGTATAAAGGTGAACATCTTGTGAAAGAACGGAAGACATATCAAGTTAAGCAAGAAAATTCTATAGAACAATTAATACTTTTTCAATAATGGAAACGTCGTTTGAGGAATATATAAAACAGTATTTACGAGGTAAATATGGAAATAAATATTTAGAACTATATAATCTTAGCTATATATTGCAGTACCTTGTCCACAAGACCAAATCGGCAAATAGAGGTGCTAAAGCTCGTGGTAGTTTTGCGAATCTGTATGCTGTTTATGTTATAGTTGAAGATTACTTGAACAATCATTTTGATGAAAATGAGAATTACGAAAGTTATGAAGGAGCTCGTTTCTCTAATTTGATTAAACGGCAACGGGAATTGCCATTTGGTGCCAAATTGCAGAATCATGCACTCAATTCTCGTATGAATGAGGAATTTTTCAAATATTTTCCAACGCAAGTGGGTGTTCCTCCAATAATGCGAAATTTGGAGATTCAAAGATATTGGTTTAATGAGAATTATCTCAAGATTAAGATTGGCGATGAGATAGTTAACATTGCCCAAGATATTATAAATATTATTAATCAGTATGTTGAGATAAAGCAAGGTTCTTTCAAACAATTCATCGTCCAATGTGAAATGTTGCGGAATATAGATTCCTATGATAAAGCAAAAGTTGCTGATTTTATCATGTCGCTATTAACACCTAATGTTGATGCAAGACTATTTGAAATAGTGAGTTATTCAATTCTAAAGTACACCTATCGAGATGTTGTTATATACTGGGGCTATACCAAGAAATCACTCAAGAAAGAAACACTTCGCTTATATAAAACCGGAAGGACTAATGCAAATGATGGAGGAATAGATTTTGTGATGAAACCATTAGGTAGATTTTTTCAAGTTACTGAAACATTAGATTTTAAAAAATATTTCCTTGATATTGAAAAAGTTGAACGTTACCCTATTTCTTTTGTGATTAAGTCTGAAGAATCCGATTCGGATTTGATGAACAAATTGAAGAGAGATGCTAAACGAACTTATGTGGTTGAAAAGGTTGTACAAGACTATCTCAATTGTATTGAGGAAATAATAAATATCCAGAAGCTAAAAGAATATTTGTCTGTACTTTGTAAAAAAGATTTGATTTCAAATGTTCTTAATGAAATTGTTATTCAAAGCAAAGTTGAATATAATTATGATGAGGAGGATTAAGAGGATGCACAAAGAATATTCCAATGTCAATAGAAAGTACCGCTTAAAAGGTGCCTTTATTAAATGAGAATTTTTATGTGTCAGCGGAGTTTTAGTGTTTTTGTGTTATTTGTTTTCCTGTTACTCAAACAATTTGTCTTCGAAATTGATGAGATAGACGTTGTTCGTGCTGCGCGTGACGGCGGTGTAGAGCCAGCGTAAATACTCTTTGTCTAAGTTGTCTTCGGTTAGGAACCCCTGATCGATGAGGACGTGTTTCCATTGTCCACCCTGCGTCTTGTGGCAAGTCAGCGAGTAGGCGAACTTCACCTGCACGGCGTTGAGGTATGGGTCGTTTTTGATTTTCAGGAAGCGCAGTCGCTTGTTCGGTATGTCGGCATAGTCTTCTGCTACGGCCATATAGAGTTTGTGATTGTCCTCGTATGTCAGTGACGGCGCTTCTACTTCCAAACTTTCGAGGATGATTTTGATGTCGATGTTGGGGTAGTTGGGGTAGTCGCACAGTCGTACGGTGACGTCGGCGAAGTTGAATCCGTAAAGTTCCTGTTGTTTGTGAATGGCCATGACTTCCATAATATCGCCATTGGCTAAAAAGCCAACGTCGGAGTCTTCCTCTATCCAGTAGTAGTTGTTCTTGACGGCCATCAGATAGTCGCCTGTGGCGATGCGGTTCTCGCGGTACAGAATGCGGTTGCGGATTTCACAGTTGAAAAGGTAGGCCCGCTTGTTGGATCGGGTGATGGCAACGATTTCGTCGCAGTTATTGTTGTTGTAGAGGTTGTTGAGCAGATCTTCCAATTCGCCGCCGGGAACGCGCGTGAAATCCTCAAAGGGCTGCTTGCTGAAAAAGGGAAATGTGATGTCCTCTTCGGTTATTTTATCGCGCAATTTGGTTGCATTGAACAGGATGCCGGAATCAAGTGTTTGGCGCACGACATCGGTGAGGCGGCTGCTTCGGATATTGAGGTGGAAAGCGTACTGCATATAATCGGAAGAGAGTGCCGGACTTTCCTCTGCGTGCACGGGTGGCAACTGCGCGTCGTCGCCGATAAATAGCATGCGGTTGTGTTCGCCCGAATAGACATAGTCGATGAGGTCTTCCAGCAAACTTCCCATGCCGGGAATTTCGCCCGCATTCGACTCGGCGGAGATCATAGACGCTTCATCTACAATGAATAGGGTATGGCTGTATTTGTTCTCTTTACGCACATACATTCGCAAACTTTCGCGTGTGGCCACGCGGTAAATTCCTTTGTGTATGGTGTAGGCCTTCTTGCTGGCATATTGCGAAATTACTTTTGCCGCGCGGCCCGTGGGCGCTAACAAAATCGTGCGCACGTGTACGTCATCTAATGCTTTGACCAGGGCACTTACCAAACTCGTCTTGCCCGTGCCCGCGTAACCTTGGAGAATGAATAGGAAATTCTCTCCTTTTTCGTATATGAAATTCGACAACGCCACCATCGCTTCGCGCTGACTGTCCGTCGGCTCGAATCCGAAATGCTGTAAAAATCGTTGGTGAAATTGTTCCTTGCTAAGCACGTTACCGAGTTGTTGTTGAATTGTAAATTGTCAATTGTCAATTAGAAACTCCACTTCCTTAAATCCGCACGTATATGTTTTTCCGCTGTTGTCTTCCAATTGCAGTCGTCCGAAACGGTCGATGCCTTTGATGATGGCCTCTTTTTTTTCTCCGAAGATGAGGTATTCATGTGGCTCCCCGAGTTGGTATAGGTGTTCGAGATATTCTTGATGGAGTGCTTCCGGGGCTGTATAAATGCGGTCGAATTGTAGGATGAGCAGTTCCTGGTATTTTTCTAAAAAGGGCTGGATATCATAATGTTTTCCGGTTTCCCAAAAGAGAGATGTGGGGTGGGGGATTTCCTTTGGAAACCAATCCTGATTAAGGTTGATGCCGATGCCGGCGATGGTGTGTTTGATGTGGTTGCCAAGAAGCGTGTGTATCGTCAGATCGCCCGCTAACTTTTTATGTCCGATGTAGATGTCGTTGGGCCATTTGATGTGTACATTGTCCACGAAACGACGGATGAACTGTCTGGTGGTAACCGCAAAATACTGATTGAAAATAAATTGGGACGCTGCCGGTATGTTTGGCTCAAAATAGAAACTGACTAAAAGGTTTTTTCCTTTATCGCTAAACCAAACGTTGTCGCCCATGCCGTGACCTTGGGATTGAAAGTCGGTATATAACGCAAAAAATGGAGGAATTTTGTCTTCATTGCTGCCGTTTTGAAACACCCATTCAGACAACAAGTCGTTGGTGGATTGAATGTTAGGCGCGAAATGTGATAGGTCGTTTCTCATTCCGCAAAAATAAGTATCTTTGCGCTCTAATTTTTAGAAAGAATGAAAAAAATCAAAACTTTGTCGATAGTCCTGTTGTCCATCGTTTTATTTAGTGCTTGTAATGATGAAACGGGTATGTATGTGGAGCAACTCTACACGAATCCTCAAAAGGAAATTGCATTTACCACGTGTCTGAAAACTGCCGCCGATTCGGCCTTTAACCATCTGTGCGTCCCCAATGGTTTTTATGACTATAACGATTCCCGTTATAGAATCACGTTCCCAAATCTGCAAAATTCTGTGTTTGATACGTTGCGAAACCATCAGTTGGGTGGTTTGGTGGATACATTGATATTGCGTACCAATCAAATGGCAGAAAGTTGCAACAAGGCAGTAATGTCGCCAATTTTTGAAAATGCCATTAAAACACTCGCTTTTTACAATCATGATGCGCTTATTAAAGGTGATAGCACGGCGATTACGAATTTTTTCGCTATGTTTAAATACAATGAGATCAAAAGTGCCCTTCAAAGCCCGGTTTCCATACGTATGGATTTGCTTAAAGTAGATCAGTATTGGGAGCAGGTGGTGAATAAGTATTCTACATACAGTTCTTCTCCTGTGAATATGAATTTTCAAGATTATATTATAGACAGGATGTTAGATGGAATATTTGAAGAAATGCGATTGGAGGAAATCAACATCCGAACGAATCCGACACATTGCGTTTCAGCCGATTCGCTGTTACTACGATAGTTATTTTGAACATTAAAAATTTAAGAATATGATACAAGAAAAACTTTTTAAAGGTAAAACATTAGCTATTCTTTCCGGCGGTGGCGACACTCCGGCCATCAATTCCAGTATCGAATGCGTTCGCAACCGTGCCTCCATGTTGGGCTTCAAAGTCTATGGCGTTCTTCGTGGTTGGAAAGGTTTACTTGGCGATGGCGACATCGTTGACCTGACCAATATTCCGTACAATGGAATTTACGGTGGAACAGCACTTCTTTCTTCCAGAACCAATCCGTTCCCCAGTGCGAAAAATCCCGAAGACCGTACCCAGCAGATTCTTCGCAACATCGAACGTTACAAAATCGATGTGTTAGTCACTATTGGTGGTGACGATACCAATGGCGCTGCCAAAAGAATGTATGAAACGTACGGAATCCCCGTTATCGGTTTCCCGAAAACAATTGATAACGACTTGAGAACCCGTACCATGCACCACTATAACGGTCAACAGCATGAAACCGTC
>JAZUEE010000040.1:0-5104 GCA_045639985.1 Bacteroidales bacterium | reverse complement strand
ACCACCATTGCCGCCTGGCGCATTGCCATTGCCAGCTGTACTGGTATTTGCTGATGTACCAGCATCTGTTTGGCCTGCGCCACCACCACCAGCACCAGAGGATCTATTAGCACGTTTTCCTCCGTTACCGCCAGAATATGCACCATCGTTCTTGGTACAGGAACTTGCAGCTCCTCCCGTACCACCATTAGTGTTACCACTAGCATTACTACTGCCAGCGCCACCACCTTTCGCCACAAGGACATCATTGCCGGAACAAGACACTTTACTGTCCCCACCTGCCGCGGCAGCCGCGCCACCTTGTCCAACAGTAATCGAATATTGGGTTCCAGCCACAATATAATAAGCACTATTTGTAGCATTGCTTGAGGTCCACTTGCCGTATGCGCCGCCGCCGCCGCCAGTCCCACGATTACCATCAGTATGCGTTCCATTACCGCCGCCGCCGCCGCCGCCAATGGCTTCGAAGGTCACGGAGGTTGTACCTGCGGGGACTGTCCACGTGCTACCGTTTTCCAATTTAATCGGGCCAACGGGCACGGTGTTTTGCGCCCACGTCTGTCCCAGTAGGAGGGAGAGGGTAAGCGTGAGGATGGCGGGAAGCCATCGGAAAGGTTTGGTGTTTTGAAGGGGTTTCAAAACGCGAAAGCCCGTGCAAAGCGCACCGCAAAGTAGCGGTTTTCGGGTCGTTTTCGTCAATAAATTGTAGTTTTTCAGCATAATTATGTTTTTTACTTATTATTATCTAACATAAATTAACATTTACAAAACACTGTTTTTCAACATTTTATCTATAAGCAATATTAAAAAATGGTCTTTTTAGCAAAGGTTGCAAATATAAAAAATATATTATATATGTCAAGAAAAAAAATTCGGAAATGGCGACGCGCCACGGTGGGGCATACCAACACCCGCACAAAACGACGATTACGGGGGATTGGGGCAATTCCTCTGTACAGACGGTGCATAATTTTGAGACGGTGCGGTAATCGAAAATTTGGAAATCAATCACTATTTGAAGCAATCCAATTCCCAGTTCTTAACATTTTCTTCAATATATTTTCGAATACGCAAAAATTCATCACGATTCCTAACAATATGGTCATAAAAACGTGGTTGCCAATCAAATAAAATCTTGTTCTCCTTTGCAAATTTGGTAACGGCTCCCTTAAAACTGCCAATCAGGACAGACAACCGACCCTTACGATTGGAAATCCTCCTCATTGATTCCACAGGAACCGCGTAACGCGTACGGACTCGCCCGGCAACCTTCTCTGTTTGAGAAGTAGGAGCGGACAGCTTTGTCAGGTGTAGCAAAATATGGATATGATATTGTTTTTCACAATTTCACCAAAATAGCAATCCATATTACGAGTACAGATGGTGACAAAAAACACTCCCTCATTATAATTATGCCACGGCGCACGGGCTGATGGAATTCGATATTTACCTCTAAATTTTTCAGACATTTTTAGTAGTTTTAGCGTTTATTAGTTTTGTTTAGTTTATTATAATTTTTACAAATTCAACAACTAACGAAATAACATTATTTTTATTATTCGTTTGATATTAAAAAAAAAAAAAGCGCCGCGTCACGGTGGGCACACTGCCACACCCGCGCAAATCAATAATCACAGGGGAATGGGGCAATCGCCACCGCAATCATCGGCATCAGCGGCATTGGTGCCGCGCAGGTGCGGATTTTTTATTTTCATTATCCGCGAAAAAATACTATTTTTGCGGTCTTTTTTTTCTATATATATATTTATGAATATAAATAAGTTAATCTTTTCAATAGCAGCAAGTTGTATATTCTCGTTGGGGTGCGCCCAATGTCCCGATAGCGTACAAGTTTATGTTGATCCTGAGGTCATCTGTCCTGGAGAAATTGCGCATCTCAGCACGGACTCCCTCCTACTCCACTGCGTAAATATTGGCGACATCATCTGCGTGACAAATTTTGACGACGGTTCGCACGACACCATCATCGTTTCGCCCAACGACTGGACCCGCTTGAGCCAAGATCATAACCTCACCGCACTCTCCATCGTCTTCTATGTCGATTCAACCTGCAAACACGGTTGGGCGGTCAAAGCGGAAAGCTATCAGACAAAGCAATGGAAAACAAGTCCCTCACCCGATAATTTTCCAACTCGTCAATTAGGGATAGATGCCTGCCGCGATTTAGATGGATATGCAAACACTCAACAAATTCATTCAGCAACTTATCCTGCAGCTTATTACACTCAAGACCCATTTTACCTCCCTGCTTTTGGCCAATTAAACTACCTGTTTGTACAAAGGAACATTCTAAACATGTCTCTTCAATCTATTAACAACAATTTCAAACTTCCTCAAGGCAATTGGTGGTCTTCAACCTGTCATCAGACTATAAGCTCTGCTATTTATTTGGATATAAAGACAGGAGAGTCTCAAGGACAAATAAAACTCACTTCCTATTACGTCCTTCCCGTCATGAACTTTTAAAACTATGAGAATGAAAAACATACTATATCGCATTGCAATTATTTGGTATATTTTTGCCGGAGTATTGATCCAACAGACTCCGGCGCAGACGACATCAGAAGGGCTACCCTATATCGGACAAATTCGTGATGACGGCCACGGGAATCGCGGCGTGGTTTTCCATGTCAATCCAGACGGCAAAAGCGGCTGGATGGTAGCACTAACCGACGCTTCCACTGGTACCGTATGGAGCAGTAGCACTATACTTCCCGGGTGCACGTATATTGACTACAATCTCGTTAGCAATAGAGATTTCAATAATCTTTTTGAAAATGAATATCTTTACAACGGTTACAACTGCAGTGTAGAATTCAAAAATCAAGCGTCCAGCATTAATTGTGCCGTAACAAATATTGATGTGGCTAACGGATGGTACTTACCCACCATCGGACAACTGCGATACCTTTTCTCCGCCATCCCCATTATTGAGAACACCGGTATCGAAAATTGGGATACACCACAAGGCACCTACTGGAGCCTCTCTAGATGCGCTGTGGGAACTACTGAATCAAGCAACAAATCTTTCAGTTTCGCTTTTAATTTTGATAACGGAAAAATCTCACCTGAGACATTTCCTGTCTATACAGACAACATTTCCCAATCCTACCGCATTCGTGCCATCCATGATTTCAAGATTGACGACTATCACTATCAGTGGGCGGCAAATGGAGTTCAAATGGAGGGCGACACCAATACATCTATCACCGTACAACCTGATGAAACAACGATTTACACTGTAACCATCACGGGAGGACCAGATGAATGCAAAACAGGCGTGGGCATGGTCACCGTTATCAACGGAGATACGACCATAAAGGACACCGTTTTGAAAGATATGGCCTACGACCGTTTTGGGTTTCACATTCCCGCCACGGAGACATCCGTAGCCGGCATAACAATCTTCGACACACTGTCTGCGACCCACTGCGGAAATCACATCTTCCTCGAGCTATATGTCCGAAACGACGCGCCCGACACCTTGCGCATAGACACCACACTATGCCCTGTTGACGGCAGTTACACTTGGGAAGGCGATCCCATTACCGCGGAGATTCACGACACCATTCCCGGCGACAATCTCGTAACCATCCGAAATATTCGCTTAGGTGAACTTCCCGTAATCAATATCACGGGCAATCCATCTTTCTGTTCAGGTTCATCCACCACCCTATTCGCGTCATGCTCCTGCTGTGATGCGATAGCGCCGATTTTTTTCAACGGGTTCAATTGTACTGCAGGCGGAGATCAAGACACATCGCACAGTAACAATAGCATTAGTGCAGATGACTTCAATTTTATCAACAACTTTGATGGCATTTATAAAGCCGGCAACGCCATCAAACTCGGCAAAGCTAATGGAAGCGGTTCATTCACGACTACAGCGATGGACCTTTCCCAGCCGTTCACCGTGCGTTTGTGGACAAAGGGATGGGGCGCGACGGATGGACAAATCTCCGTCACCGTTGGCGAACAGACCCAGCGTTTCACGACCACGCACAACGAGGGATGGCCAGGCGAGTACCACCTCACGGAATTGTCGTTCCCTGCTGCCACGTCATCGTCCACGTTAACCATTGCTACAACTTCCCCGGGCTATCGCGCCTTCATCGACTCCATCGCCATTGTGCCCACAGGCTGCACTTACCGCTGGAGCACCGACAGCACGACTTCCTTCACCGATGTCACTACTCCCGGCAACTACACCGTCACGATCACTTGCAACGGATGTGAAGCATCTGCCACGCAGCAAGTCACAGTGAACCCGCGACCGGATGTGGCCCTCACGGGCAGGGATATCCTGTACGAGGGGCAATACGACACGTTGCGCATCACGCCTACGAGTCTCAATTACAGCTACTCGTGGGCTGGAAATGACAACACGGCCGACACTATGATTGTGGACCCCTGCCATACCACCACCTACACGGCAACTGTCACCAACACGGAGACCGGCTGCGACACGACAGTCAGCCACACCATCACCGTCCGTCCGTGCGGTCAGTGGGAACTCGTGTCCGACTTCTCTACCCTAACCTCCGGTGACCGCATTATGATTGCCGCCGAGGGGCAGAATGTAGCCCTTGGCACACACCAAAAGACGAACAACCGAGGAATTGCCAGCATTACCAAAAACGGTACTCTTGCATACGCCAGCGACACGGTGCAGGTCATCACTTTGGTCGGCAACGGCAACAACACCTTTGCCTTGCAAGTAGATAACGGATACCTGTGCACTTCTGGGACGGAACCAAACCTGCAAACTTGTAGTGAACAATACTCTTGGACCATAACGGCCGATGGAGTTCTCAGCTATGGCAAAACCTTAAAATACAACAGTCAAAGCCATCTCTTCTCCTGCTACAGCAGCAGCGAGCAGACTGCCATTTCCATCTACCGTCTTGTTCCCTATCACAGCGAGCAAACGAAGACCATCTGTGCCAACGAGTTACCATACGCCGACTTCGACACGGTGTTTTTCGAGGGCACACAAAGCGGTCGCTACGTCATCCATTCGCAAAACGCCAATGGTTGTGACTCCATCATCACGGTAGATCTCGTAGTAAAGGAGATTCCAACC
>JAZUEE010000039.1:0-4153 GCA_045639985.1 Bacteroidales bacterium | reverse complement strand
AACGTGGGAGCCGATGAATCCGGCTCCGCCGGTGATAAGTATGTTTTTCATATTGATAGTGTTTTTATTTTTTCAATAACAAATAGGAATTTGGTAATTATGCGTGTTTGATATATATGGTGCTTTTCAATTATATTATAGGTCTCTTAGAACTTTCCAATGACCAAACTTACGCCCTCCTTCTCTAATTATATAACCTTGTTCTTGCAAAACTTTCATATCTGCTATCACGGTACGTGGGGATATAGAATCTTTTTGTGAAATCTTTTGTGAAATCTTTTGTGAAGTAAGGTTCCCGTTTTTAGACAATAATTTTAATACAAGTTTTTGACGTTCAGACAAATCTTTAGTAAAATCTTTTGTGAAAGAGGAAACTGCAAAAGTCTTGTTGGCGAAATCCGGATGACACGGTATGTCTATCAGGAAGAAAGAACGTTCATCGTCAGTCTCTATTGTGGCGCGAGGTGAACCATTCTTTTTAAGTTCATTTTGAATAGTGGGAATTCCAGTAGCACGACCTTCTGTTAGGTCAAGTTCTTTTAAAAATTCACCTAATCGTCTGTTGGTATATCTACGAGAACGAAGACTCTGCGCTTTACGAATGGATTCCATTGAGATAGTATGATTAGGACCTCCAAAGTTCAAAATGCTTATTCTGTGTGGCTCTATAGTTATTTCAACAGGCTCGTAATCTTGGTAATTACGATGATAAAGACTATTAACCACCGCTTCTTCTAATGCCTGGTAAGGATAGTTGTAGGTTTTGTCCGAATGCTCGTCATTTTTACGTTTGAGGATGTTTTTTTCAATAACATTTATCCTTAAATAGTTCATTACATCTCCAATCATTTTGGGAATATTACCATGAATGACAGGAATCTCATATAGGCTGTTTGGATTCTTGTCACGGCCTTCGGGAAAGATTACAATTTCCACTTGAGTATATTTGAAGAATTGTTCAGGATGAGGAGAGAACATCATCGCAGCTACGTTCTTAATCAATGGACCATCAGGTGTCTTTTCCAATAAGTCCATCTGGTCAAGAATTTTCCATAAACGTTCACCGCTCATATCTTCGTTAGCGAGCCTACTCTTTACGGTTACCAGATAATCTCGGAGTAATGAGGTGGATATGTCCGTCAGCTTGATGTCTGGATTGCCACGGTCATCAAAAGGAATACGATTGGTAAGGTTCTTAAGTTCTTCTTCGTATTCATTTTTAGGCACGATGCAGCTGCTGTTGTAGCGGATATAATAATTGTATGATTTCTGTTTGGCTGTCACTTGTTCTGGCACCTTATAGGGACGACGATTACCAGCTGCTACTTTAATGACAAGAAGTGTCTTGTTATCTACTTCTTCAATGAATAGACGGGGCTGATAGTAAGGCTGAATCAAATTATTGAATCCTATCATCTCCTTCTCGATAGATTCTATTTTTTGAGGATCAATTCCGATTATAGGACGGACGGCATGCCCATTAATTTCTTTTGCTCCTACTATGATATATCCTCCACCTGTATCCTCAAAATCGTTGGCAAAAGCACAGATAGTACGGTAAATGGAGTCAGGATTCCAGCCTTCTTTGAAATCCAGACGGTTGTTTTCTACCGCTTTCCCATTTAGTAACTCGTCAATATTAATGTGTAGTGCCATAATCTAACAGTTGCTTCTTTAATATACTGCTGAGATGATAGTGTTTTTATTTTTTCATCAGATATTCGTCAATGGCTTTGGCTGCCTTTTTCCCTGCGCCCATTGCGAGGATGACGGTGGCTGCGCCGGTTACGATGTCGCCGCCGGCGAAAATGCCTTGACGGGAAGTGCGCCCTTCTTCATCCGCCACAATGCAGCCGTGGCGGTTGATGTCCAAACCATCGGTGGTAGAGGCAATCAGCGGATTCGGAGACGTGCCGATGGACATCACGACCATATCCACGTCCAACGTGAATTCAGAACCTTTGATGGCCACGGGGCGGCGTCTGCCGGAAGCGTCTGGCTCGCCCAACTCCATACGGACGCATTCCATGCCTCGAACCCAGCCCTGCTCGTTGCCTAAGATTTTAACGGGATTGCAGAGCAAGTTGAAGATGACGCCTTCTTCTTTGGCGTGGTGAACTTCTTCCGCACGAGCGGGCAGCTCCTCTTCGGAGCGGCGATAGACGATGTGCACTTCAGCACCCAAACGCACTGCCGTGCGTGCTGCATCCATAGCGACGTTGCCGCCTCCGACAACTGCGACTTTCTTACCCACGAAATTCGGAGTCTCAAAACCCTCTTTGTAGGCAAACAGCAAATTGTTGCGAGTGAGGAATTCGTTGGCGGAAACTACGCCGCAGAGGTTCTCACCTTCTATATTCATAAAGTTCGGGAAGCCTGCGCCAGTGCCCAAATAGACGGCGTCGAAACCTCCGTTTGTCATTAATTCCTCCACTTTGAGCGTGCGCCCGATGACCACGTCGCTTTCAAAATGCACGCCGAGCTTACGTACATTCTCCACTTCGTGTCTGACTACGGTCTCTTTGGGCAGACGGAAGGACGGGATGCCATAGACAAGCACGCCGCCAAACTCGTGCAGCGCCTCGAAAACAGTAACGTCGTAACCTTTCATGCGCAGCTCTTTGGCGCAAGTGAGGCTGGACGGACCGCTTCCGATGACGGCGACTTTGCGTCCGTTGTCAGCGGCTGTTTGGCTGGCCGACCAGTTGTTTTCGCGGGACCAGTCGCCCACGAAACGTTCCAGCTTGCCAATGGCGATAGGCTCGCCTTTCTTGCCGAGCACGCACTTGCCTTCGCATTGGATTTCCTGCGGACACACGCGTCCGCAGACGGCGGGCAGTGCGGAGTCCTCGCTGATGATGCGGGCGGCTTCGGCAAAGTTGCCTTCGGCCACTTCGTGGATGAAGGCGGGTATGTTGATTTGTACGGGACAACCCGTGACGCATTGCGGCTTTTTGCAATTGAGGCAGCGTTTGGCTTCTGCGATGGCCTCTTGTGCGTTGTAGCCTAAGCAGACCTCGTCGAAATTATTCTTGCGAACTTCGGCCGGCTGCTCTCTGACAGGAACGCGGCTTTTGCCGTCGTGCGTGAATGTCTTTTCGGCCGCCGTCATACATTCGCACGAATCTTTCTGTTTGCGTTCTTCGATATGGTCGTACATAGCCTGGCGTTTCATACATTCGTCAAAGTCGATGTGTGCGGCGTTGAACTCGGGACCGTCCACGCAGGTGAAGCGCGTCTGTCCGTTGACGGTCACGCGGCAGGCACCGCACATGCCGGTGCCATCCACCATCAGGGCGTTCAGACTGACGACGCACGGGATGTCGAGTTCGGCGGCTTTCATTGCCACGAACTTCATCATAATCATCGGACCGATGGCGGTGATTTCGTCGTAATGTTTGCCCTCTTCCTTCACCAAGCGTTCCAACACGGTGTTGACATTGCCTTTTTCGCCCATTGTGCCGTCGTCGGTGGCGATGTAGAGGTTGTTGGTCACGGCGCCGAGTTTGTCAAGATAGAAGAGCAGCGACTGGGTGCGTGCGCCCACAATGACGTCGCATTCGAGGCCGTGTGCGTGCATCCATTTCACGAGCGGGTAGATGGGCGCGATGCCCACGCCGCCGGCAATGAAGCAGTAGTGTTGCGTGCGCAGCGTTTCCAGAGGTCGGTGAATGAATGCGGAGGGCTGTCCCAATGGCCCGACGATGTCGCGGAAAGATTCCCCCTCGTTGAGGGTCAGCATTCTTTTGGTAGAATGACCGATGGTCTTAATCACGAGCGTGATGGTGCCAAGGGATAAGTCCGCATCGCTGATGGTCAACGGAATACGTTCTGCTTTGTCGTCAAGTTTGACGATGACAAACTGGCCGGGAAGGGCGGCTTGGGCAATGTTGGGCGCTTCCACTTCAAGGAGGTAGGTGTCCTGTCCAAGTTCTTCTTTCTTGATAATCTTATACATATAGGCTTTTGAATAGTGAGGCGCAAAAATACACTAAAATTCCTTTGGTAAGGATTATGAAGGAAGTGTTTTTGAAATTAATGTTATCTTTGCCGCGTTTTTTTCTTGGAAAAATGGAACGGATAATGACAATGACTGAAGAGCAACTGAAGATGATATTTGTGTCATCTTGCAAAGTCGGAGGCCAAAGCGGTC
>JAZUEE010000038.1:0-6235 GCA_045639985.1 Bacteroidales bacterium | reverse complement strand
AGAGATAATCTGCGCGTTACGGCCCAGGGTTTTGATGTTCCCACAGAAGCAATGGATTCCGCCCTCCCGTTGTTGTACCAGTCAGGTTATTTGACTATCAAGGACTTTGACAGAATTACGAGTATTTATACGCTGGACTTTCCCAATGCTGAAGTGAAAGTCGGTTTTATGGACAGTTTTCTGAAAAGTAATTTCGCTATTGCCAGAAAAGGCGTTGATGGATTCGCTTCCGAAATGTATTATGGGATGTTGAATGGAGATGTTGGTAAACTGATGATGGCTATTCGTTCGTTCTTTGCTTCTATACCGTACATGGATTATGGTGGCGAAGAAGTTAAGACGGTCGCCCGTTTCGAAGCATTTTATGAGACATTGTTTTTTGCCGTTTTCTCCATGCTGAACTACCTTGTTTTCACTCAGGTGAAGTCAGTCCGTGGCCGTTGTGATGTGGTTTGCTTTATGCCCGAAACAACGTATGTGATGGAATTGAAAATCAATGGCTCGTCAGAAGAGGCCTTGCGGCAAATTAACGAGCGAGGATATTCTATTCCGTATGAGACGCAAAACACCAAAATAGTGAAAATCGGAATCAACTTCTCATCTGAAACAAGGACTGTGGAAGATTGGAAAGTGGAGACCACTGAAATCGTCCCCAACGAATAGGACTAATCTTTCAGACTGCCAACAGGTACTACTATTACATTATCTTCAAGACGTCGATAGGCATAGTCCCCAATACCAGTGAGAACCATCATAAAGGATGGTTCTTTCATTTTGGTCGTATCAAGTTTGTTGGCCAATGTACGCAAAGTATTGGCCCCTTCGTTAATCGCGACAGCACCACCCAACTTGATTTCAACAAGTCCGTATTGACCATTATCCAAATGTACAACGGCATCACATTCTAATCCGTTTTTATCTCGATAATGATAGACTGTTCCGCCTAAAGCATCCGCATAGACACGCAAATCACGCACGCACAATGTTTCAAAAATCAAGCCGAAGGTATTCAAATCATTCAACAAATCGGCAGGACCAAGTCCTAATGCGGCTGTAGCAATTGATGGATCTATAAAGTATCGTGTATCCGATGTCCGAATAGCCGTTTTAGACCGAATATTGGGATTCCATGCCAATGAATCCTCAATAACGAAAATCTTTTTTAAAGCCTTAATATAGGAGTATATGGTATTAATGCTCAATGTGTCCGCTTCGTTGCTTTTCAAGTCTTCCAATAGAGTCTCTGCGCCTACTTGTGCGCCCTGATGTCTGGCATAGGAGCGCATAAGGCGTTTGGCCAATTCGGGGTCGCGTTCCACTCCGTCTGCTCGTGATATATCGGAGCGGGTTACTGCCTCAAAATATTCTTTCGCCTGCATCAATGCCGACTTGGGATTTGCTTTCAGTACCGCTTTGGGCCAACCTCCACGACAAGCAAGATAGGCAAGGCGGTCGAGGTCAATCTGCGATTCGCCGTCCAGTATTTGAGATTTGTCAAAAAGTTTTTTGAGACTAACATTTCCTGTGGAATCACCAGATTCCCACAAGCTCATGGTTCGCAAGCGTAACCATGAAATGCGCCCAGTACCTGTATGAAAAATCTCGTCTTGACAAGGAGGAACGGCAGAGCCCGTTAGCATGAACTGACCATCAATTCCACGTTTGTCGATTTCATTTCTTATAGCATCCCAAAATTGCGGAACCAATTGCCATTCATCAATAAGTCTCGGAGTGGCACCACTAAGTAGTTTTTTAATATTTGTTTGTGCCATGGCCAAATTCTGCTGTTTCGTATCTGGATCCGCCATATAAAGGACACTGCCCGCTTGCTGACGGGCCAAGGTGGTCTTGCCGCAATATTTGGGACCTTCGATGAGTACAGCTCCCATGGCATCTAATTTATCGGCTAAAATTTGGTCTGAAATTCGAGGTATATATTCGTTCATTTTTTACGTTTTTTTTCCGTCTGCAAAAATACATATAAATTTTTAATTTACAACATACTAAATGATTTTTGTTGGTGAAGTTGGCGGTTTTTTGTTGGTGAAGTTGGCGGCCTGCTGTTGGTTGAAATTCGGAAGGACTAAAATTCGGATGTCGTCGGATTCGTATTGACATATATGCGCTTTTTTTATTACTTTTGCACCCTCAATGAGGAACGAACTATATAGAAAACAAAAAGTGCAAATACGTGAAGAAATACGGTGGTATGACATCAATAACATTAGAATTTGAAGAAAAAAATCCCATTGCTCAAAGCGTAATTAAAATGATACGCACATTGAATGTTTTTAAAATAAGTAAGGTGAGTGTTTTTGACGGGACAGATGAAATTTCAGAAGAAATGGAAAAAGAAGGATTTCTTTATACTTCCAAAATTAATGCTGCTAAGAATTTTGAAAAATACTTATAGTATGAAGTATGAGCAAAGAGATATCGTAGAGATTAACTTTATGTTTCCAGATGGGACATTTAAACCACATCCAGCCCTTATAGTTTCAAACAATGAACTTCAAGCAGATGAAGGTTTCATTTATTTATCCATGATTTCAACAAAAGCATACAATCCACAATATAATTTTGAATTAAAAGATGAAATGTTGACAAGGCCTTTATATAAAAAAAGTTATGTCAAATGTCAACTATTAGTTGGAAATGTTGAACGCGATGTTGTTAGGAAGATCAGTCGTGTGAAGCAACCGTATTTTAATCAGATTGTGGAAAAAATTAAAACAACTATTTTTTAATTAGTGATAAAAACACAAATGTGATTTCATTACTTTTGCGCCCTCAATAAAGTATTAACGAATCAACAATTCATGACGAAGTAACATATCTTTTACATATTACAATAAAGCGTTAGCTTTAGTCTTGTCTTTCGAAACTTAGGAACTTTCAAATGCTATCAAGAACTAAAGAATAACGTCCGCGTACAACGTGGACTTTTTCTTGTTTGATAGCATGGTTTCCTAAGACCCCGAAAGACAAACAAGAATGAAGTTCACGTTTTTTTGTTGTCGTTTAACTAAACAAATTTATGTCAAAAGAAAAAAATCAAAAGTAATGTTCGTATAAAATATGTAATATGGATATTAAAGAACTAAATGTAAATATAGAGCATCATACAACTAGGAATCATCCATGGGAATATGCTCGAGCAAAAGTAGTTAATAATTTATTGAAGAAGAAATTACCAAAAACAATAAACGCGGTTGATGTTGGTTGTGGTGATGTTTTTTTTCTAAATCAGTTTTGCAAAAGATTTTCTGTATGTAAGGCTGTTGCTGTGGATACAGCTTTTACAGAAGATGTTGTTGCTAAACTTAAAAAAAAGGGGAAAGAAATATTATTTTTTAATAACATTGATCAGGTAGATATTCAAAGAGAAAAGGCGGATGTAGTTTTCTTAATGGATGTAATCGAACACATTGAAGATGATGTCGATTTTTTGAAGACTCTTTCACAAAAAGATTTCATTAGTAAAAAAACGCTGTTTATGGTAACAGTGCCTGCATACAATAATTTATATAGTTCACATGACAAGTGGCTTGGTCACTACCGTCGGTATGATATCAAAATGTTGAAACAGCATATTTCATCAGCAGGGCTGGAATGTGTGGATGGAGGGTACTTTTTTACTTCTTTATTGGTGCCGCGTTGGATACAAAAAAAGTTGGAGTCTCCAAAAAAATGGGAAAAAGAGGTGACAGGTATTGGAGGATGGAATGGTGGAACTGTAATTTCAAAGATTTATGAATGGGCATTGCTTTGTGACTACTTCTTTTTTAGAATTTTCAGATTTATTGGTATTAATATGCCCGGTTTATCAACATACGCCTTATGCAAACAACAATCATAATACCTTGCTATAACGAAGCTAAAAGGCTGAAGCAGGATGCGTTTATACAATATGTAGAAATGCATCGTGATGTTTTTTTCCTTTTTGTAAATGATGGTAGTAAAGACAACACATTAGAGGTGTTGCGTCAGTTGTCGGAGCAGCAATCCAACATACATTATTTGGATGTTCAGCCCAATGGCGGCAAGGCCGAGGCGGTGCGCAAAGGGATGCTGTATGCGGCACAAAATATGGATGTAGAGTATGTTGGTTTTTGGGACGCAGATCTTGCCAACCCATTGTCTGAGATTGAAAACTTTGCAGTTCAGATGAGCCGAGGAGGGTATGATGTGGTTACGGGCCTTCGTCTGATGCGGTTAGGAGCCAATGTGTGGCGTAAGAAAAGCCGACATTATTTGGGTCGCTGTTTTGCTACAACGGCATCAGTGGCACTTCAGCTGCCAGTATATGACACGCAGTGCGGGGCTAAACTCTATAGAAAGTCCGTGGTGGAGCCATTGTTTTCAGAACCGTTTATCACCCGTTGGCTGTTTGATGTTGAGTTGCTGGCCCGTTACAAGAAATTGTTCGGTCGGGAAGCGGCCATCAAAAAGATATACGAATATCCGGTTCTGTCATGGGAGGATGTGAACGGCTCTCAGGTAAAAGCGAAGGATTTTTTCAAAGCGCCTTACGAGTTGTGGAAGATAATGAGGAAATACAAGTAAACTTTATTCATCAATGAAAAAATTTATCAGAGAAAATTTGAAAAATGCCTGGTTTTGGTTTTTTGCGGTGATAGTGATTGCCCTGCTGTTTATTATGCCGACAATGAGTCGCTCCGCCGGGAACACGGGAGACGAAGATAGTTTTCAAATTCCACAAGGTGAAAACGTAATCAACTATTTTAAAACAAACGGACAAGACACCACGTGCCTGAACTTCAAAACGAACCTTCAATACTATGGTTCCTCTTTTGACGTTATTGCGGCATTTTTGGCGGAGAAGTTCCATGTTGAGGACATAAACATCCTTCGTCATTCCCTTAACGCCCTGCTTGGCTGGCTGGCCATACTGGCGGTCGGATTTATCGCGTATGAGGTGTCGGGATTTCGTGCGGCGTGCTTCGCCATGCTGTTGCTGTTCCTATCGCCAAGGTTTTTGGGCCATTCGTTCAACAATCCCAAGGATCTCCCCTTTGCCGCTGGGGTGATTATGTCAATATACGGAATGGTGTTGTTTTTCAAGCAGTTTCCGAAGGTCAAGTGGTACACTTATGTGATATTGGTCCTATCCATTGCATACGCCATAAGCATCCGTATCGGCGGTCTGATACTGTTTGGTTATTTCGGACTGATGGGTCTGATATACTTGATTAGAGAATATAGGAAAGGGAAGTCGCAGAAACTGGATTCCAAGTCGGTAAAAAAGAATGCCGGCCGATTTTCCGCGGGTATGGTTTTGCGGATGCTGCTGATGGGGCTTGCAATATGCGTTGTGGGATATTTCGCAGGTCTGGTTTTATGGCCGTATGCGCTTCAGGCACCGATAAAGAATCCGATGGAGGCATTCAAACTGATGTCCTCATTCGATGTTTCCCTCCGCCAGCTATTCGAGGGCACGATGCAGTGGTCGGATTATCTGCCGTGGTACTACACGCCGAAGTACATCCTGATGACCATCCCGATAGCGGTCATCGTGGGACTGGTGCTGTTCTTCATCTTCTGCTGGCGCAGGAAGGAGGACCGCATCTGGGCGTTCTTCGTGTTTTTCACGTTTTTCTTCCCGGTGTTCTGGATAGTCTATACGCACGCCAACGTTTACGGCGGCTGGCGTCACGCGATGTTCTCCTACCCTCCGATGGTGGTTGCCGCCGGCTGGGGTTTCGAGGGGCTGGTGCGTTGGATTGAATCCCATTGTTGTATGGACGCAAAATCCGACGTTTCAACGGGAAATAAAAAATCATTGCTGGTCAATGTTGGCGCCGTTGCCGGCCTGCTCGTTCTGCTCATCGGCCCCATCCGCCACATCATCGCCAACCACCCGTACGAATACGTGTATTTCAACGAGTTGGTGGGCGGCACGAAGAACCAGCTGGGCCAATACGAACTGGACTACTACTACCACTCCACGCGTGAGGCGTCGGAGTGGGTGCTGGCCAACGCGGAGAGGAAGCCGGACGGATCAAAAGTCAAAGTGGCCACGTGGCATGCGGCCTCCGTACAGTATTTCTTCCGAAAGGACACGGCGGACTTCTCGGTGGGCTTCGTGCGCTGGTACGAGCAGGAGTATTCCGATTGGGACTACGCGATATTCACGGTGACGGGGATAGCCCCGGAATACCTTCGCAGCAAGTATTTCCCACCGAAGAACACGGTGAAGACGATAGAGGTAGAC
>JAZUEE010000037.1:0-10542 GCA_045639985.1 Bacteroidales bacterium | reverse complement strand
CGACTTTCAAACAGCTCCAGGAACATACACATACGAATCTTCTGATGATGGTTATGAGGGTGACTACTTCTATTATACAGACCCCAACAATATGTGGGTAGATGAATTGGGACAAGTACCCAACAGCGAACCAGGCAATGTTTACGGAAACTGGATGGCAGATATCACTTCTTATATGGAACATATTACTTCCGTTGACCTCAGTGAAAAAGTCATCAATGCTACTTTTTCTGAAAACCTGTTTATGCTTTCTGAATATTTTTCCGGCATTGATACCAAATATCCGCTTACCTGTACCATGACAAATGCTTCATGGCAATGGAAATCCGTTTCAAAAAATTCCGATAAGAAAAGCCGCAAAAATCTTTATCCGAGAATCAAATAATAAAAATACGAAGTGCAAAAAAAGAGAGATTATTGCTTAATAATCTCTCTTTTTTGTATTCTATAAAAACGTATTTTATTTTTCAATAACCAATGCATCGGCCACCACCTCAGCTAAAGACTTAATTTCCACATTCAATTTATATTCGTGGTTGATTTGGCTTAGTTGGTCCACGCAATTATGACATGGCGTGATAACAACTTGAGCACCTGTAGCTTTAATTTGGTTGGCTTTGATTTCACCCACTTTTAGGCGACGTTCGTTGTATTCACTCATAGCAAGCATTCCACCCCCGCCGCCACAACAGAAATTATCACTGCCCGTAGGTGTCATTTCTATCAATTCGGGCACAACTTGTTTCACTACGTAGCGCAAAGAGTTGTATAATCCACCATTTCGAACAATGTTGCAGGGGTCGTGAATAGTGTATTTCTTGGTATTAAGGTTCTTATCCACTTTAATACGCCCGGATTTGATATAATCTTCCAATAATTCGATCAGCGTAATCATTTTAAAATCCGGATGCGTTTGCAAATAATTTGGTGCCTCCCAACGCAGAGCTCGACTTCCATGACCACATTCTCCTAACACCAAAGTGTTACATTTCATCTTATGCACCTCGTCAAACATTTTACGCGCAATGGCCGTGGCCTCTTCGTCATTGCCAGAAAAATAACCATAATTGGTCACATCATACATCTCGGTTGAGAGTGTCCAATTGGCCTTCGCCGCATAGAATATCTTTGCCGCTGCCGCAATAGAAAGAGGAAAGAATTTCGGTTCCCTCGGATTCAATGTATAAAGTATATCCGCACCCTCCTTATTCAAAGGAATGACGGCATTTTCATCCTCCAATTCATCTTGCAAATCCTCCTGCATCCAATCAATCGTATCTACAAAATCTTCTGTCGGAATAGCCATGTTATTGCCTGTTTGGATAGCGGCATCCACCGTGCCCTGCAAAGTTTGGGGCACATAGCCCATTGCCGCCAGCATACGCCGACCCGTGCGCACTACAAACGGAATATCCACACCGATAGAGCAATGCTTCACGCAACGGCCGCACATCGTACAAGCGCCATACAGGGAATCGACCATTTCCGCAATCGTCTCATCGTCCAATTCGCGGGCATGCGTCAACTTGGGTACTGCTTTGCCCAATACCGTACAATAACGACGATAGATTGAAGATACCATATCCACCTTTTTACCTGGAATAAATTTGGGATCCTTAAAAGTTTTCCAAAACAAACAGCTGGTTTCACATAAACCGCAATGCACACAAGCATTGAGATGCGTCAGCAATTTGCTATCCGTGTGTTTGGTTAGTATATCTATCGCTTTTTGAATTTTTTCAGGATGCTCGTTTGACATATTCCATTAATTTAAAATGAGCGGCAAAAATACAAATTAATGTGCTAAATAGTGAACTGGAAATGGTTAATGTGGAATGGTTAATGGTTAATGAGAAGTGAGAATATGAAACTTCTCTCTACGCGTCCACATTGATAACGATACGCACGGATTTGAACGCTTTCTGCTGTTGAAATTCGGTTATAATTTGCTGCAATTTTTTCTTATTTGCTGACAAGGTATTGTCTTTAGGCAATTTTATCCAAAAATCTTTCAAATAGAAGTTTTGCACTCTGGAAACGAGGGGTGATTCGGGACCAAGCACCAAGCCGTTGAATGCCGGGCGCAAGGCAAGCGCCAATACTTTGGCCGCCTCCGTAACCACCTGTTCATCCACGTGTTTCAGTGTTACTTTTATAAGTCGAGCCACTGGCGGATAATGAAATTCGCGGCGCTCCGCTATCTGGCTCACATACATTGCAGAAAAGTCGTTGGTTTCCACATATTGCAATGCGGCGTGCTGCGGCTGATACGTCTGGATAACCACTTTCCCAGGCACTTCTTTGCGCCCCGCACGCCCACTGACCTGTGCCAACAGTTGGTAAGCGCGCTCAAAAGCCCTGAAATCCGGAAAAGAAATCAGCGCATCAGCATTCAATATGCCCACGACACTCACTCTGTCAAAATCCAAACCCTTGGTGACCATTTGCGTTCCCACAAGGATGTCTGTTTTATGCTGTTCAAAATCCGTAATTATCTGCTGATAGGCGTTTTTGGAACGGGTAGTATCTAAATCCATACGCGCGATAGTTGCCTGCGGGAAAATTTCCGCCAATGTATCTTCCACTTTTTCAGTACCAAACCCTTTCATTGCAATATCAGTACTGTGGCATGTCGGGCACTCCTTGGGTACTTCGATGGCATAACCGCAATAATGGCATTTCAGCAGATTGGTTTTTTTATGGTACGTAAGTGTCACATCGCAATACTTGCAAGTAGGCATTGTTTCACAAGTATGGCAAATCATCCGTACCGCATAGCCCCGACGATTTTGGAAAAGAATAACCTGCTCTTTTTTATCCAACGCTTCACCGATTTTCTCTATGAGGAAATTGGAAAAAATCCCATTCACTTGCTTGTGCCTCTGCGCTTGAGCCATATTCACCACCCAGATGTCGGGAAGTTTGCTTTGCGCGAAGCGCTGCATCAGCTGCACCAAACCGTATTTGTGCTGCTCAACATTGTAATAACTTTCCAAAGAGGGCGTAGCTGTGCCCAACAATGTTTTGGCTTCATGAATACCTGCCAAAACAATGGCACAATCACGTGCTTGATAGCGAGGCGCCGGATCCTGCTGTTTATACGAAGCATCGTGCTCCTCATCCACAATAATCAATCCGAGATTCTGATATGGAAGCAATAAAGCGGAACGCGCACCCAAAATAAGCTGGTATTTCTGCGAGACATCCACCTCCTGCTTTAAAACACGATTCCATATTTCCACCCGCTCGTATTCATTAAAGCGAGAATGATACACTCCCACTTTCTCTCCAAAATATTTGCGCAAACGATTTACTATCTGAGATGTTAACGCTATCTCCGGCAGCAAATAGAGGACTTGTTTGCCCTGTTTCAACACTTCATCTATCAGTTTGATGTAGATCTCTGTTTTGCCACTTCCCGTCACACCGTGCAATAAAACCACAGAATGTTGTTCAAATTGCGTATGGATTTGCTCGTATGCCTCATTTTGTGCTTCAGAAAGAGCGATATTTTCTGCTTCATCTTGAGAAGACACATCTACCAACCTGGAAGTAATTATCTCTTCAGAAACAAGGATATTCTTCTTTAATAAAGTTTGTAGGCGAGAGGGTGTTACTTCGCGTGCTTCCAGTAGTTTGTTTTTAGGAATAACTGCTTTGAAATCATACTGTTTGTCATGATGGGTAAGCATCATAAACGAAAGCAGGGTATCGGCCTGTGGCGCGGTACGTGAAGAAGCGTTCAACTGATCCAACAAAGCCATGAAAGGTTGTTCTCCCGCATATTCGTCTGCCAGACGAATCACCGTCTCTCGTTTGGGTTTATAAGGATTGCGAATTTCCTCATCGGTGATAACCACACGCTTATCTACTAAAGACTTTATTACAGGTATGATTTTCTGAATATTTACTGTTTTAGCCACTTCATCCACCGTCATCTGCTCTTGCCGAACCAACGCTTCGGCAATGCTCAACTCCCGTTCATTCAATATGGTAACATCGCCACTAAAATCAGGATGCAGTTTGATTTTGGTTTCAGATGCTAATTTCAACGCGGACGGCAAAGCGGCAGCCATTACTTCGCCCAAAGAACAAAGATAGTAGTCGGCCATCCATTGCCAAAGTTTGAACTGTTTCTCGGAAATAACAGGATGCTCATCCATTACATCCAAAATATACTTGACAGCCAACTGCTGCGGAGCCTCAGTATGCACACGAGTCACCAATCCAGAATAGAGTTTGCTACGACCAAAGGGCACAATCACGCGAACCCCAAACTGCACATACTCTTCCAATTCCTGCGGAACCCGATAAGTAAACAATGCCGATAAGGGCAAAGGCAACAGCACGTCAACAAAAAAGGTTACCCGCATAATCCTGCACTATTAATTGTGAATTATTAATACTCAGCCGGTTTTATCACATTGTCTTTCACTTCCAAAAACTGCGTATTGATATTCTCATAACCGCCAGATGGAACTTTGTCAAAACCAAAATGATAACCTATTGTTTCGGTCTTCACCATATCCAAATCCATATCATGGAAAAGCGCATTGATGAAATAGCGTGTCACATCGTAACCTTGAAAAGAAAAAGAGGCAATAGTAGGCAACGTGTTGAATTTTTCTCGATAATTGTGAATAAAAACCTGTGTTTTCTCATTATCATTATCCACATAATAATCAGAGAAAAAGTGAATATTCAATTTAGAATAATACTCAATATCGTATGTAGTCACATTCAACCAATCTTCTGGTACCACCAACAGCAGATTTTCCAATTGGGATTTGAATATCAAATCCCGAGACATCATCAGCATTTTGGCCGATTCGGATGTCAAAACCCACACAATGTTTTTACAATCTGCTTTAAGATAAGGAATTATATCCTTTTGCAAAGGAACAACTTTGAATTTTATACTATTTTTTCGGAAATAAGATGCATAGATTTGATACTCTTTTTGACTTTTCAAAGTATCCGCATAAATAAGAATCTGACTTTGCGGATAAACATCTGACAAAAAAGAAACCGTAGAAGCCCTTGTTTCTAAAGAAGGTGTTGGTTTATAGACAAATTCATTATTATTCAGAATATCCGTGCGTGTTGTAAAGGGATTTACAATAGGAATTTTGTACTTCTTTGCATATTGTGCCGCGATAGCAAACTGACGACTGAAAAAAGGTCCGATAATCAAATCCACCTTTTCCATAAGCGCTTGATTATCAAGAATAGAGCGTAGTCTTGTCTCATTATCAGTCACATCTTTGACAATAACATTAAGATGAACATTGTTGGCATTAAACTCATCCAATGCAATCTGCGCACCCGCCCAAAAACCCATCAATTGGAATGCGCTGACATTTCTAATTTCGTCACAATCCCTAATAGCGGAAACGACCTGCGGATTATAGTTTGTCGAATAAAAAGGTATCAGATACAAAATTGTTTTCTCTTCAGATACATTATTCTGCGCATACATAGAACATGATAAAACGAACATCAATCCTAATACAATAAATACTCTTTTCATATTCAACTAATTATCATTCAACTTGATGAAAATAAACAACATTGTGGTAAATGACCACAAAGAAGATCCGCCATAACTGATAAACGGCAGCGGAATACCGATAATAGGTACCAGACCTATAGTCATGCCGATATTAATGAAAAAATGCACTGTTAAAATGCCCGCTATTCCATAACCGTAATAGCGGACGAAGGGCGCTCGTTGTTTTTCAGCCAACGTCATTATCCGAATAATAAGCGCGATAAAGAATCCGAAAACCACTATAGTACCCATAAATCCCCATTCTTCACCGATAGCGCAAAATATAAAGTCCGTACTTTGTTCGGGTACGAATTTCAATTTCGTCTGCGTCCCTTTTAGATATCCTTTACCCAAAAAACCACCGGAGCCAATAGCAATTTTAGACTGATTGAGATTGAAATCCGCCCCTTTCGGGTCAGATGTTTTTCCAAAAATCGTATCGATTCGCTCTTTTTGATGTGGTTCAAAAGCATGCTCATACAAAAGATTGACAGAAAAAACAAACACAATGCTGATAATGTAAACAATCACATTTCGTTTAATTTTCTTCTTTTGAGTTCGGCCTTTAACCATAAAAAATATGAACACAGCTGTCAGCAATGCCACCGAATAGGTTTCATTGAAAATAAGCGTAAAAATGGCCAAAAAAGCAGCAACTAAGCAAAGGAGCAGGAATCCCGCACTCAAGCCCTCTCGATAAAATAAGATGATGAAAGAGGCAAAAACCAATGCGGAACCGGCATCATGCTGAAGCATAATAACCAACACGGGTACTAAGATAATGCCTAACGCAATAATCCATCCATACCTTTTCTCGCCTGATGTTTTACCCTCATTGAAAAATTTGGCTAAGGCCAATGCGGTAGCAACTTTCATAAATTCAGTAGGTTGAATACTGAACTCCCCTATTTTTATCCAAGCTTTTGCCCCTGAAATTTCAGTACCTACAAATAGGACCAAAATCATCAGAAAAAGACATATCAAATAGAAATAGTATGCATAATGCTGTATTATCTTACTATCTAACAATAAAATAACTGTACCTAACAGCAAAGATGTTCCTATCCATATCAATTGTTTTCCGTAGGCCTTGCTAAAATCAAAAATCGCATTCGTACCCTCTATCGTATAGCATGTGGAGTAGATAGTAATCCAACCGATTATTACCAAAGAGATGTAATAAAAAATAAGACGGGCATCAAAACCCTTAGAATTTATTTTATGTAAATCTTCTCCGTACATCTATCTAAGCACCATTTCTTTCATTCGTTTTTCCAAATCTTCCCGTTTCACCTCCCGAGTCAAATACATTTCTGCCATCAGACTGGCGATAGGGCAAGCCACGCTGGCACCAAAACCGCCATTTTCCACCAGACAGAAAATTACAATTTTCGGATCGTTAGCCGGAGCTATCAAAGCGAAAACCGAATGGTCAGCACCATGGGGATTTTGAGCCGTACCTGTTTTTCCTGCCACTTCAATACCGGGAATCTGCGCTGTACGCCCCGTTCCCGATGTCACCACCTGCTTCATGCCCTGTAATATAGTCGCAAAATGCTGCGCATCGATTTTGGAATATATCTTTTCGCTAAACTGCGTTATCAAACTGTCTTTTCGACCAATGGCTTTCACCACATGCGGTTTGATGTAATAACCTTTATTGGCAATAACCGCCAACATATTAGCCATCTGCAACGGCGTCACAGCCGCTTCGCCTTGACCAATTCCCATAGAAACAACCGTATTGCCATTCCAACTATGATTGTACTTTTTATCAAAATAATCAGCCGTTGGAATACTTCCTTTCAATTCGTATGGAAGATCCGTCTCATATTTTTGGGCAAAACCCATGGACATCATATAATCCAACCACGCGGTATATGCTTCGTTGATATTCTTGTATTTCTTTCTATTGGACAGAATATTATAATAAGCACGGCAGAAATAGGTATTACAAGAACGCTGGATGGCCGTATAGATATTCAACCCGCCGCAATTATGGCAATGTACCGTATGACTACCAATATGATAACCGCCACCTGAACACGTATAAACCGTACTCGGGGTAATGATATGTTCCTGTAAAGCAATCAAACCATTTGCCAATTTGAATGTGGATCCCGGCGGATAACTGGCCATCAACGCACGATTAAAAAGCGGTTTTTTGGGATCTTCCAACAACACTCCGTAATTTTTGGGACGGGCTTTGCCCACCAACAGATTCGGATCATAACTTGGCGATGAAATAATACAGAGAATCTCACCTGTTTTCGGCTCAATAGCCACAATACTGCCGCGTTTGTTCTGCATAAGTTCCTCGCCATATCGTTGCAACTGCATATCCAACGTACTCCAAATAGACGTGCCTGGAACAGCCACCACATCTTCGGAACCATTGTCATAGCTTCCCATTTCGCGATTATGCACATCCACCAACACCACGCGATTTCCCTTCACACCTCGCAAAACCGACTCGTATGCCTTTTCTATACCACTCTTGCCGATATAGTCGCCCATTTTGTAATAATCATCGTTTTCTATATCCTGTTCATTCACCTCACTCACATATCCTAATATATGAGCGGCAATCGGGTTCGGATAGGAACGCAATGTACGATTTTGCACAAAAAAACCGGGAAATTCATACATTTTCTCCTGCAGATAACCATAATCTTCTTTGGAAATCTGTTGCTCAAACAAGGAAGGCAGAATTTTTGAATATTTGGTGGCTTTTTGAATCTTCTTAATTACCTCTTCCTTAGTAATATCCAATACACGACAAAGTTCTGCCGTATCAAAGGGACGAAGTTCGTTGGGAACAACCATCAAATCGTAAGCTGCATCATTATAGACCAAAAGAGAATCATTGCGATCATAAATCAAGCCGCGGGCAGGATGTTCTGTAATATAACGCAAGGCATTCTGATTCGCCTTGTCCTTATAGGTTTTATTCAAAACCTGTATGGAAAAGAGCTTAATCAGATAGACCAATGCCAACAGACCAAGCATTGCCACAATAATATAGTATCGCTTCCTCTCTTGCACGTTGGATTATTTTTGACGATCGATTAACTTGATAGCCAAAGATTTGAGATTTTCTTTTTTGGTTTCGGCCACTTTGACTGAGTCAAGATCCTGCAATGCCAAATCCACATAGTGACGAATTTGCTCTTCTGTGACTTTTTTAACATTCAAATCATCGAAAATCTGTCTAACTGCCTTATATTTATGTTCAAAATCCGTTGTCGGAGTAGCAAAAAGCTGTAAAAGTTGTTGTTTTTGTTCAGCAGACGCCAACTCAAGTGCTTTCAAATAGAGATATGTTTTCTTATTGTCACGAATATCTCCTCCGATAGTTTTGCCAAAAGCGGCCACATCGGCATACACATCCAAGTTGTCATCCGCCAACTGAAAAGCTATACCCAAATGGATACCGAAATCATACAATGCCTGCTGGCTCTGCTCATCCGCACCTACCAAGATGGCTCCTGATTTCAGACAACCGGCAAACATGACTGCGGTTTTCAGACGTATCATATTGATATATCCATCAATAGATACATTATCCTGTGTTTCAAAATCCAAATCATACTGCTGCCCTTCACAAATTTCCAAAGAAGTTGTAGAAAAAACTTTGGCTATATCAATTATTGTCTGTTGGGCACAATTCAGCTTGAGCAATTGCTGAAAAGCCATGATTGCCAATGCATCACCTGAAAGAATAGCAATATTGCTGTTCCATTTTTTATACACAGTTTCCTTCCCTCGACGAATCGGGGCCACATCCATAATGTCGTCATGAATAAGTGTAAAATTATGGAGCATTTCAAAAGCCATAGCCACCAACTGTGCCTGTTCTGGGTCTCCATCGAATAATTCGACGGCGAAATGCACCAGTTTGGGACGCAACCGTTTTCCAGATTGAAGAAGAATATAAGATATGGGGTCGTATAGGTTGGCGGGTTTTTTTCCCTCCATAATTGCTTGAAATTCTTGTTCTAATGTGTTCACAATACGTCTATTTTAAAACGTGCAAAAGTACAAAAATAATGTGCTAATGTGACAATGTGTTAATGCGATAATTAGTGAGCAAGACAAATGAAATTACGGTTAATGGTTAGTGGTTAATGAAAATTATTAGTGTCCGATAATAATATAAATAGTCTTAGCTTGGCAAAAGGTTCGTTTATTGAGCAGCCATAAATGAAAATAGAGGAATGATGATTTTTGCTATAACTTTCTTTAAGCTTTAAACAAAAAAAGACGATGCTTTTTGCATCGTCTCACCGTGTACCGAAGGCCGGGATCGAACCGGCACGAGTGTTACCTCATTGGTTTTTGAGACCAACGCGTCTACCTATTCCGCCACTTCGGCTGAGCGGGCGCAAAAATACATTTTTTTTTGAATGCGCCATTCTAATTCTGAATTATTTATTAACTACTTGACTTTCAATAAGTATCAGCTAATAATTCATAACATATAACTCAAAACTACTTCTCAATCCATCCTTTAATAACGTCTAAAGTCGCAGCCGGAACATCCAATTTAAGCTTTTTACGCATACCTCCAAGGTCATTCAAAAGCTTATTCGGGTTGGCTTGTTTCAACTGCTCAACCGTAAGGATATTCAGCTTTTTCAAAGCCGGAATCCAGACGGCATCCATTCCCAAAGCGATAAAATCTTCGTCTTTGCTGGTTTCGGCTTTCTTTTCGGGCTTCATTTGTGGGAAAAGCAGCACATCTTGAATGCTTTGCTCGCCCGTCATCATCATTACCAAACGGTCAATTCCGATGCCCATACCGGATGTTGGAGGCATACCGTATTCCAAAGCACGCACAAAGTCCATATCGATAAACATTGCCTCATCGTCACCCTTTTCGCTCAAGCGCAATTGCTCTTGAAAACGTCCCAATTGGTCAATCGGGTCATTCAATTCGCTGTATGCATTGGCTAATTCCTTGCCATTGACAAACAATTCGAAACGTTCTG
>JAZUEE010000036.1:0-3047 GCA_045639985.1 Bacteroidales bacterium | reverse complement strand
TGTCCGTCGATGGGACCGAAATATCGGAATCCCAACGATTCGAAGAGGTTGGCTCCGCCCATCAGTGCGGTTTTTACGGACTTTGTGAATCGCGACATTCCTCGCACCATTCGTTTGCTCTCTTTGCGTTTGTCTTCCGTGGAATCGCCGCCCATTCGTCTCCACACGCGCTCCTTGAGTCGGTTGTAGCGTCGCGAAGCAATCACTCTCACAAGATAGCGGCTCAGTCCACCTACAGCCTTGTCGATAGATATGCCGTTGTCGTTCAGTACAACCAAAATATTGGATTTCGACACGCCGGCGTTGTTCAGTGCTTCAAAAGCTTCTCCGCCAGTCATCGATCCGTCGCCAATAACGGCGATATGCTGTCGTACCGAGTTGCCTTGCAGTTTAGAGGCGGTGGCCATACCTAACGCCGCGCTGATAGATGTGGAGCTGTGACCTGTGCCAAAGGCGTCGTATTCGCTCTCGTCCATTCGGGGAAATCCGCTTATTCCGCCATAGGTGCGGATGGTTTGGAACTTCTCCCTGCGGCCTGTCAAAATCTTGTGGGCGTAGGATTGGTGACCTACGTCCCAGACCAGTTTGTCGTCGGGAGTGTTGAATACATAGTGCAACGCCACGGTCAACTCCACCACGCCAAGTCCTGAGGCAAGATGTCCAGGGTGTGTCGCCAAGGTGCCAATGATGTATTGGCGTAACTCAGAACACAGTTGTGGCAAATCTTCAACACGCAGTTTCTTCAAGTCCTCCGGAGCGTCAATGCCGGACATTATTTCGTTTTTCAAGATTTTTTCAAATAGTTTATGGGTTAATAGGAGAGTGCCGTACTTTCTCTGATAGCCAACACGCTGACAACTCCTACTGTTTCTTTTTCTGTTCGAATTTATACGAAGGTTCTGCCTTCTCCACGGGAGCGAATTCCTTGTTCAGACGTTCGTTGTCCACTCGTCCTTGGGCGTTGTTTTTCAGCTCCCATTTGCCTTCCGTCCACACATACGACAACTCTACGCCCGAGGGGACATAGTATTGAAAAAGGCCTTCCATTCCAGGGATTTGCGGAGTTACTTCGTCGAAGATGATCATTTCGCATCGCTCGTCGTGATTTTCTTGCGCCCAAGTGGTCTTTTTCGATCCTTTCACCTTCACGCGCTTGCGTTCCACTGTGCGGATAATCTGTTCTTCATAACGCAGGTTGACCATCGCGGAGGTGGAATACTCCAGCACGACGCGTCTTCGGTTGCGGTCACGCTTGAAAAGTGGCTGCCCAAATACGGGTCGTGAACTGTTGGACTTGAAGCAGATGGGCTCGATGACCTTGCGCTGTGTCAATGCGTCTACGCCAGTCCAACCTAGCAAAGTGTAATAGGTGTGTCCGTCGTGGCGGGTCTGTATGAGTTTCTGGTACACAGCACCCAGCCAAGTGCTTGGTCCCAGAATGGATTCTTCCAGGTTGAGAAGTTCGTCCGACTTGTCGTTCAGTTCATACACGTCGTATTGTTCCTCCTCTTCGTTGTACGACTGCACGAAACCGAAACACTCGTATTCGCCGTTGTCGCGCACCACGCGCCAGGTGATTACACGCAGACGTTTGTCGGGAGATGTGAGTACAGACACGCGGTTGCCCAAATTCCATTTCCAGTTGATTGACTCCTCGGTGGCGAGGGCTTCTTGAAATAGTTGCGCAGCCGTTTCGCTGGCAAGATAGCGCCTGTTGTCCGTCACCGCGTTGTATGCCAGTTCCATTTGTTGGCTAATCTGGGCCTCAAAATTGCGCATTATTTGTGCATTCTGGGACTTGCCATCAACGACAAATAGGCAAAATACAATAAAAACAAAAACAAAACGTTTTATCATAAGATATAATAATTCCAAAAATTATAACGTAAGGAATAAATAAATATTATATGCAAACGCAGAGAAATGAAGAAAGGATGATGAAATATAGAAATCCATCTTCTTGAATTTGTCTTGACTTAAAGCAATAAGTGTTGATTTACAATATATCTGACCATAGAGTTTCCAAAATCCTTCCAATACATCAAACCATTAAATTCCCTTTAGCATACAATGATTGAAACCATCGAGCAAGCCTTTGAGCACCGCGAACTCCTCAACGAGCCTCAGACTCGTGAAGCCATTCTTGCCGCCATTGAGCAGCTGGACAAAGGCGAAATCCGCACCGCCGAAAAAATCAACAACCGTTGGGTTGCCAACGAATGGGTGAAAAAAGCTATTTTGCTCTATTTTGCCATTCAGCAGATGAATACCATCGAGGTTGGACCTTTCGAGTATCACGACAAGATACCCTTGAAGAAGGACTACGCACGGCAAGGCGTACGCGTCGTGCCGCACGCCATTGCGCGTTATGGCTCTTTTTTGGAGCCGGGCGTGGTGATGATGCCCAGCTATGTAAATATCGGTGCCTATGTGGGTGGCGGTACTATGGTGGACACTTGGGCGACTGTGGGCAGCTGTGCCCAGATTGGCAAGAACGTGCACCTCAGTGGTGGCGTGGGCATTGGTGGCGTGCTTGAGCCTTTGCAAGCCACTCCCGTCATCATCGAAGACCATTGCTTTATTGGCAGTCGTTGTATCATTGTGGAGGGCGCCGTAATTGGTTCCGAAGCTGTGTTGGGCGCCAATACCGTCATCACCGCATCGACAAAGATTATTGATGTCACGGGCAGCGGTCCCGTCTATCACCAGGGCTATGTGCCGCCACGCAGCGTGGTCATTCCTGGAAGCTACACCCGTCACTATCCCGCTGGCGACTATCAGGTTAGCTGTGCGCTCATCATCGGGCAGCGCAAGGAATCTACCGACAAGAAAACCTCTCTCAATGCCGCTCTTCGCGACTTTAACATTGCTGGCTGATTTTCAATAATTAATCTAAAAATAGAATTGCAATAATGGGTGGTCTCTTTGAATCAAAAAAATGGCGAATCGGCAAAACGACCATTGTCTTGTCGTTGCTTTGCCTTGCGCTTGGAATGACATCTTGTAAGAAAAAAGTGGATGATTTCGAGTTCTCGGGAACGGCGGTG
>JAZUEE010000035.1:0-6842 GCA_045639985.1 Bacteroidales bacterium | reverse complement strand
GACCGTGTATCGGAACGTCACCGCCGCCGTTGACAGCTCAATTTGCGCAGACCAACTGCCCTTTACTTGGAACGGCGTGACTTTCAACGAAGCCGGCACGCGAACAGTCACGCTGATTGCGCATAACGGAATCGACAGTGTTCTGACGATGACGTTGCACGTCAATCCAATGCCGCGCATCACCACGAACCTCACGAACATCAACTGCCACGGCGACAGTACGGGAAGCATTGCCGCTTTCGCCGTGCAGGGCACACAGCCATACTCCTATCAGTGGACACGGGAGCAGGCCGTTGTCGGCACCTCCGCGACCATAACCGATCTGGCCACGGGCACCTACCACCTGCACGTCTCTGATGCGCACGGATGCGATGCTGACAGCTCGTTCACGCTGGTGTCTCTCTTCGCTCACACGCATGACACCGTGGCGGCCGTCGTGTGCCAAGGCGAACCATTCGATGAAATGGGCTTTCACATTCCGACCGATTCCACGATGGTGCCGCGCATCATCGTAGAGACGGTGTACACACCGTCTCTACAGACGGGTTGCGATTCCGTCGTCACCTTGCTGCTGACCGTTAATCCCGCCTACCATTTTAACGAGGAACTCACCCTTTGCGACTATGACCTGCCTTTCACATTCAGAGGCACCGTCATTGAGCCTGGCGTTCCCGCCATTTCCACCATTGATTTTTCCTACAACACTGTCAATGGCTGTGACAGTATCTTCACGCTTGACCTGATGGTCGTTGAAACCGATTTGAAAATCGTCTCTTCCACTGACTTCTGCGAAGAGGCTCAGACTGAACTGATGGCGCAAACCGACTTGGAAAACTACCGTTGGAGTACCGGTGAGGAGACAAGCCAAATACACATTTCTGCGCCCGGCAACTACTCGGTGACGGCCGCCACTGGAAGTTGTGAGGCCACAGCACTCATCAACATACCCGAATGCGAGTTGAATTTATACCTGCCCAACGCCATCACCCCGGGTAATGTGGATGGTCTTAATGACTATTTCAGTATTGATCCATATACACAGAAGTTTATCGGTGAGTTTGAAATATGGATTTACGACAGGTGGGGAGAATTGGTGTTTTATTCGGCGGATAAAAACTTCAAGTGGAACGGAGAGGTCGGTGGCGAACTCTATCCAAACACGATGTACAGTTATAGGATTAGATATACGAAAAAAATTGGCAAATGGTTTGTTGAGAAAGGTGTGGTGATTGTAATGTGACAATGAATAATGAAAGGATTAATAAATTAAGAAACGAAGAAGTGAGAATACTATAATTATTTCCACATCGAAGGAGGAATGTCAGAGAAGTGGGGTGCTTTATCACTTGCAACCTGAAAAGATCGCCATCTTCTTTCTTCAAAAAATTAACTATGATAGTGTGATAATTTTTCAATATCACAATGAAAATGGTAATTATATTATGTAACTTTGCCGCTCAAATTTAAGCGTATGAAGTATCTCGTATCCCAAATTGCTGAACTCCTTTCAGCGGAGGTTGTCGGTGACCCTCAAGGCGTTATTACAACCGTTTGTAAAATTGAAGAAGGATTCCCTGGCGGACTTACCTTTTTATCTAATCCGAAATATACATCCTATATTTATGAAACAAAGGCCACAGCTGCCATTGTAAATAAAGATTTTGCGCCAGAGAAAGAGGTGCCTTGCACGCTTATCAAGGTGGACAACGCCTATCTTGCGTTTGCCAAACTTCTCTCTTTCTATAATGAGAACCAGAAACCCAAAGTCGGCATCTCCGATAAGGCCTGCATCGCTCCTTCTGCCCAGATTGGCGATAACGTCTATATCGCTGAATTTGTCAGTGTCGGTGAAAACGTAGTGGTAGGCAATGGAACGCGCCTATATCCGCATGTCTGTCTGGGCGACAATGTCAAAGTTGGCGATCGGACAACACTCAACTCCGGGGTCAAAGTTTATGCTGGTTGCGAAATCGGAAACGACTGTATCCTCCATGCGGGTGCTGTTATCGGTGCTGATGGATTTGGCTTTGCTGCGCAGGACGGACAGTATATGAAGATTCCGCAAATCGGCAATGTCGTCATCGGCAATAATGTCGAAGTCGGTGCGAATACGTGTATAGACCGCGCCACGATGGGTTCTACCAAAATTGAGGATAACGTTAAAATTGACAATCTTGTCCAAATCGCGCACAACGTGGTAGTGGGCGAGGGTACGGGTATGGCGGCACAAGTCGGCATCGCCGGCTCTGCCAAAATCGGCAAACACTGCATCTTGGCTGGTCAGGTGGGTGTGGCCGGACATCTTACGGTCGATGACCAAACCATCGTGGGTGCCCAAGCAGGCGTGTCTCATTCCCTGAAACAGGGCGTCTATTTGGGAAGTCCCGCTATTCCTGTGAAGGAAGAACGCAAACTCATCGTCTATCGCCGCCATCTGCCGGATTTGTTTGACGATGTTCGTGAATTGAAAAACAAATAGTGAAAATATTGTGTGATTAACGAAGCGCTCTTGATGAGCGCTTCATATAGTAGAAGAAAACAATGAAATACCAAACCACTATTGAATCTCCTATTTCAGTATCCGGAAAAGGTCTCCATACAGGACAACAGGTAACGGTGACTTTCGAGCCGGCTCCAGCTAATTTCGGAATCCAATTTGTTCGTAAAGATCTTCCTGGAGAACCTGTCGTGAAAGCGTGCCCGTCAAATGTGTTTGACACCTCACGCGGAACATCTATTAAAGATGGAATGGCAGAAGTGCATACCATTGAACACCTGATGGCTGCCCTTGCCGGCCTCGGTATCGATAATGTCAAAGTCCTCACCTGCGGTCCCGAAACCCCTATCCTTGACGGCAGCTCCCGTATATACGTCGAAATGCTCCGCGAAGCAGGACTGAAAGAATTGGACCAACCTCGTGCCGTAGGCCGAGTGAAAAAAGAAATCGACTTTTCTATACCTGAAAAAAATATCAACATAACCATCAGACCGGCTGAACATTTTAAAATGACGGTCAATGTGGATTATGGAACAAAAGTGTTGGCTGCCCAGCAGGCAGTATTGAATAATTTGGAGGATTTTTATCCCGAAATATTTAATTGCAGAACTTTTGTCTTCTTGAATGAATTGCAATTCCTAATCCAAAACAATTTGGTGAAAGGCGGCGATTTGGACAATGCCATTGTGTTTGTGGATCAGATTCCTGAAAATAAAGTTATGAAGCAGTTGGCAGCGTTTTTCAATAAAACCAATATAGAAGTCACCCCTGACCATATCTTGAACAATATTTCGCTGCGACATCCGAACGAACCCGCCCGCCACAAGCTGCTTGATTTGGTTGGCGACCTTTATCTGTTGGGTGTACCCATCCAAGCTGAAATTATCGCCAACCGCCCTGGACATTTCGCCAATACGTCATTCGCGAAATTTTTATTGGAAAATGATGATTTTTTTGTAACAAATGAATAAGACCTACGTATAAGCACTTTGTGATTTTAGAAAACAACTAAGTTTTCAATTATCTTACATAGGTTAATGGTTTTAAACAGCGGGGAGAGGTCCTCGCTGTTTTTTTATGCTATTTTCTGAAAACGAAAAACTCAAAACCAAACTCTTTTTTATGTAAGTTTGCCGCCTCAATTTCATAAATGTCGAAAAATATGCTTTTGTCTATAAAAAAATTTTTTCTAAAAAAATATCTTTCTGAAAATAAGCCAAATAGACAAATCCGAATGGTGAATCTGCCGAATGCGAAAACTATCGGATTACTATGCGAGATTACGGATGAAGATTCCTATAAAGACATCTATCGGGTGTTTTCACATTTGCAAGAGCAGGGACATCAGGTGAAGCTGATTGGCTATATCAATGAAAAAGAAGTCCCATTTTATTGCCTCCCACAGTTGACGGCCGATTATTTTTGCCAAAAACATTTGAATTGGTATGGATTGCCCAATATGGAGCAGATTAGGGATTCTTTGAAAACTCAATATGATATGTTGGTGGATTTTAATTGCCGATATCATGCTGCCATAGAGACCTTCTTGTCGTTGTCGCACGCCAGATTTATCGTAGGCAGAGCATCGTGTTACCAACAACAATATGATTTGTTTATTGATGCGGAGAAATGCAGTAATGCCCAATATTTGGAAACAGTAGGCATCTATACTCAAAAACTCACTGGAAATGAAAGATAGTGTATCAAAATTTAAAGGATTAGGCGTGGCAATTGTTACACCGTTTTTGTCCGACGGAAAAATTGATTTTCCAAGTCTTGAAAAATTGGTGGCCGACTTAGTGCAGAATCGGGTGGATTATTTGGTCGCATTAGGTACGACCAGCGAATCTCCTACGTTGTCTGTAGATGAAAAAGCCGAAGTCGTAAAGTGTATTGCGTCCGTCAATCAAAACCGATTGCCCATTATGATGGGCTTGGGTGGCCCGAATACGGATGGTGTGGCGCAGGAATTGAAATCTGTAGATAAATTGCCTGTAGATGCGGTGCTGTCTGTTACGCCTTATTATAACAAACCCAGTCAGGAGGGCCTTTACCAGCATTACAAATGTTTGTCGGAATCCTCACCCCGTCCCATAGTGCTTTATAATGTTCCCGGACGAACATCCTGCAATGTGGATGCGTTAACCACTATCCGTATCGCAGAAAATTGCCCCAATGTTATTGGCATCAAAGAAGCATCAGGCAAAATGAAACAGATTATGTATCTGCTTAACCACAAACCTGAAAATTTCTTGATTATTTCTGGCGATGATCTGATTACACTGCCCTTGATGGCCGTGGGTATGGATGGCCTTATCTCTGTAGTGGCCAATGCCTATCCTGCCGAAATGTCCAATATGGTGCATCTTGCCATGAATGACCAGTTTATCAAAGCCAGACTTTATCACGATAAATTGTTTGACATCACCCAGGCTTGTTTCCAAGAGGGAAATCCTTCCGGTGTCAAAGCCGTTATGCATGCTCAAGGAAAAATAGACAATGTTTTGCGTTTGCCTAATGTGCCTGTGTCTGAAGGCCTCTATGATAAAATCTTGACGCTTGTAAAGAAATGATTGCCTATAATAGTATAGTCCCAATCTTTACATGAAAAAAATCACAACTTTATTACTTGTTCTCTTTTCGTACTTGTCTGCATTCTCGCAGAGCGAAGTTGTGAAGTTTGATCAATCCATGCCTGAAACGTATGTTCTGGCTACATTGAGTAAAATGCAACTCAAAGAGTTTTCACGTCAGTTCTCCATAGACAAGGTTTCAGACAACCAAGATGGGACATTCGATGTATGTCTATGTATCGGACGACAGGAGGTGGAGTCGTTCCTGTCCAAAGAAGTGCCTTTTTCTTTACGGCCGATTCAATTCCACATAGTGAGAATGGCTGAGAGTTATGACCAGTTGGTGGCTGCTTGGAATAGATATCCGACTTATAGTACGTACCTTGCCACAATGGATACTTTCCAAAAACAGTTTCCCAATCTTTGTGAGATAGATACGATTTTGTCTAATACACCTCAAAATCATAAAATTTTGGCGGCCCATATTAGCAATGATTTATGTAATAGTGGAAATAAACCTGCTTTTTTTTATTCTTCTACAATGCATGGAGATGAAGCCGTCGGTTATTATTTGATGCTGCACCTTATTCATTATCTTTTGCATAACTATGATACAGACGAGCAGGTGAAACGTCTCGTAGATAGTGTGAATATTTGGATTTGCCCTTTGGAGAACCCGGATGGAACATACCATACTAATGATTCTGTTTTGAATGCGTCCCCAATCTCAACTCGATACAATGCCAATGGTGTGGATTTGAATAGATCTTATCCTCCTATTGTTGGACGCCCGGCAACGAGTGCCCGTCAACCGGAAATTCGCGCAATGATAGATTTTAGCGCTGACAAACACTTTACGATGTCTGCTAATTTTCATGGAGGTTCTGAATTGTTCAACTATCCGTGGGATATTTGGGAAACGATCCAAAATGCTCATGCTGACCAGGCCTGGTGGGATAGGGTAGGACGTGCTTTCGTTGATACCTGTCATACGTTGGCACCAAATTATTTGACGCAGATGAATAACGGTGTGACGGAAGGAGGAGATTGGTATGTCATTATAGGTTCTCGGCAAGACTATTTCAACTACTATCTCGGCTGCCGTGAGGCAACTATAGAATTGGGATACCATAAGGTGGTTCCGTCTAATCATCTTCCTCGTTATTGGGAATATACGAGGCGCTCTTTGCTGAATTACATGGGCGAATCGTTGCACGGCGTACGTGGCATAGTGACGGATTCTCTCACTGGACAGCCGTTGGAAGCCATGATCTTTGTGGAAAATCATGATCAAGATAATTCTCAAGTCTATTCGCATCTCCCAATGGGAAGCTATCATCGGCCGATAAAGGGTGGTACTTATAGGTTTACGGCGGCAGCAACCGGCTATCAATCCAAAACGAAAACGATTACGGTTGAGGATGGGCAATCTGTTGTTTGGGATGTTCAACTTATTCCAAGTGGTACTTCTGTATCTGATAAGGGGGGAAATGACATTACGGTTTCCCCTAATCCATCAAATGGACACGTCTCTATTCGCAGCCGGCATAATAACCTTTGCGAGGTGAGCTTGTTAGATGTTTGTGGACATCTGCTGAAAACATTGTCTGCTGAAGGTCAAATGCTGTACTGTGATTTTTCAGATTGTCCGCCGGGAGTCTATTTCGTCTGTGTTCGTACTACAGTTGGAACTTTTACCGAAAAAATCGTTCTACGCTAAAACCAGAATCTTTTTGAAAGTCTTTTATTGCTGTCGAATGGTTTTCTGCCAT
>JAZUEE010000034.1:0-3025 GCA_045639985.1 Bacteroidales bacterium | reverse complement strand
CAAGTTACAATGTCATTGAGGCAAATCTTGACTTTGTGAAAATGTTGCTTAAAGACTATGTGGATATCATATTCGCAAACGAGGAGGAGGCCAAAGCGTTCACTGGCAAAGAAGGTATTGATGCGTTAAACATCCTTTCCGAGTATTGCAAAATCGCCATTGTCAAAGTTGGCAAGGAGGGCTCCTACATTAAAATGAACAATGTAGTTACAAAGATAGATCCTGTGGATGCGGTGCGTCGCGATACAACTGGAGCTGGAGATGCGTACGCCGCTGGTTTCCTTTTCGGTTTGATGAGTGGATTCCCTATAGAAAAATCAGGCAATCTCGCTTCCTATCTTTCGGCCAAAACTATTGAATACATAGGCGCCAAACTCCCCGATGAGATTTGGAGTAAAGCCAACGAAATGTTGAATTAGGACATAATAAAAAGAGACGGTGCCGTGCGCCGTCTCTACAGAGCCACTTGTGAGACTTGAACTCGCGACCTACGCATTACGAATGCGTCGCTCTACCAACTGAGCTAAAGTGGCTTGTTTTTTTGAGGCCGCAAAAATAGAAAAAAAATCGAAATAATGAAAATCCGTCAGACATTTTTTCAAATCGGACTGATTCTAACACTAATCGGTTTGATTATAGGGAAAATGCAGTATGAACGCTACCATCTGGTTTTACTTGAAAACGGGCCTGCCTCCAACGTTATTTCCGATGAAGACGGTAATCTTTTGGCAAATTCTTTCGATATTCAATTGCGAAGTTTGCATTTTGATTATTATCCTTCTTATCGAGTAAAACAGGCGAAGGCCAAAATCACCTGCTCCTATATTGAGGATGATTGTAATCTGATTGTGTCTGTCAACCACCCCGCCCGTTTTCACCAATACAACATTTATATAAAGGATTATTGGCCTTCGAGTGGTCAAAATCCTGCCGGCGTTCGTTTGAGTTTGGTAAAGCAACCCTGCCAATGGTTGGTCTATTTGGGACTCATCCTTTTAATGGCAGCTTCACTTTGGAAAGCGTTTCTTATAGTTAGATATGAATATTCTATCATTTCTAACATAAGCCGTAGAATTTTATTCGCCCTAATAGTTACCATTGCCTTGGTTCTGCTGCTGAATCCGATGATGCGCGGCAATCTGCCTCCCATATTAAGAAGTGTTTGGTTTTACCCGCACGTTTTTTTCTTCGTCCTTTCGTATGCATTGCTGCTTACCTCTTTTGTTACGTCCTTGCTGCGAATCAAGTATGACATACGCTCTTATTTTTGTTTTCGTTTGGGAATCTTCACTTACACCATAGGGCTGGCCTTAGGTATGATTTGGGCCAAGGCCGCGTGGGGCGACTTTTGGAGTTGGGACCCCAAAGAGACCGCCGCCTTAATTACGTGGGGCATCTGCCAAATCGCTTTTCATCACATAGATTCTTGTAAGGAACTTACTGATAAAAAATGGATTGTATGGCAGAGTGTCTGCTTTTTGTGTCTGCTCCTGAGTTGGTTTGGCGTCCAACTTTTCAAAATGGGGGGACTGCACGTTTATTGATGATGCAGATAAATTATTTTTTTATCAACGATATGTGGATTGATGTAAATGCTATTTTCGCGCCATAAAATCTGTGAAATATGAAAAAAATTTATTGGTTACTCTTTTCCGTTTTGATTGTTTGCATCAATGTGGCTTCTGCCCAACATTTTAATTCGTATTTTATCAATAAAACATTAAGAATAAACTATTTGCACATTGGTAATTTTACAGATGAAGCATTGGAAATTGACCATTTTACAGCAGGTGGCACATGGAATGGAACTCGTGAATACCTAATCGAACCGCACAACTATGGTGATATTATGTTGGAAGTATTTGATTCCATTTCCAACAAACTGATTTTCAGCAGAAGTTATTCCTGTCTTTTTACCGAGTATCGTACTACGGAGCGCGGCATGACGGAAGTCGATTCTATGGAGGAATGTATCAATATGCCATTCCCGAAAAATACGGTTCGTTTGAAATTCACGGCATTTGATAGGAAAAGAGTTCCTACAACATTATCCATTTCCTACTTCAATCCTAAAACCTCTGTGACGGAACCGATGGTGAAGGAAAACAAAGTGATGACGCTGCACAGAGGTAGCACGCCGGATAAGGCCATTGATATTCTTTTCATTCCAGATGGATATGCCAAAAGCGATGCCAAGCTGTTGAAAAAGGATATGAAGCGTTTTGCATCATACGTAATGAAATGCACGCCATACAAGGAATTGCGCAGCCACGTAAACATTCGTGCTATTGAAGGTTATTCCAAAGAATCCGGAATTACGCAGCCCCAGAATAATATTTATCGCAATACGTTGGTTAGCTGTACCTATAATGCATTAGATTTGGATCGATACTTGATGTGTCCTGGCGTATGGAATTTGCACGAAGTAGCCGATGATGCGCCGTATGATGTTATTGTAATTATTTGTAACAGTGAGAAGTATGGTGGCGGCGGTATCTATAATTTCTATTGTACCGTATATAATCACGGCGATTATCCGGATTACGTGATTGTCCATGAAATGGGTCATCTGATTGGCGGTTTGGCTGACGAATACTATACCTCAGAAGTTTCCGTACAAGATTTTTATCCTGCCGGCATCGAACCGGTTGAGCCGAACCTCACCACCTTGGTCGATTTTGACAGCAAATGGAAGGACATGCTTCCTGAGAACACGCAGATACCCACGCCTCCGGCTGTAAAGGGAACGCCGGAATATGACCAATTGGGTGTGTATGAAGGCGGTGGCTATGTTTCCAAAGGCGTTTATCGTCCGACAATGCACTGTACGATGCACCAAATCGGTTACAATGATTTCTGTCCGGTGTGTCGCAAAGCGTTAGAAGAAGTGATTGAATATTATTCCAAGTAAAGCTATTCTTAACTTTTAACTGCCCCTTCGTGGCACTCGCCTTGGTAGAAATAGGTCATGTCCTCCTTTTGGGCAGGGTCAAGCGAAAAAACATTTTCGCAGACGCGGATGACG
>JAZUEE010000033.1:0-6782 GCA_045639985.1 Bacteroidales bacterium | reverse complement strand
CGACATGCGCCACGGAGTCGCCCTCATAGAATTTACGGAGATCTGTTTCATGCTTCTTGTATCTGACGGAAGGACAAGTCTCCCGTGTTGTGTCGCCGCTGGAGAGGTCCGCCATCACCACCTCGTAGATGTTTTCAATGTACGGTCTGCCTTGTGCATCGTAGATGCAATCGCGGGTTTTCTTGCCGCGACGGCTGAACTGCTGATTGTCGTAGTTCTCAACGGTGTACCGGTATAACACATCGGATGGTCCATCGGTATCCCACTGATAGGTGACGACCGTATCGTATCCATAGTCCATACGTTCCATTCGGTTGTAGTTGGGAGCCCCGTAGGAGAATGTTGTCAGGGAACGGTTTCCACCAACAGGACATGTGTCCACATTGTTTCGAACTTCCACCCGGGCAAGGTTCCAGCTTCTTTGCGGTTTTTCGTAGCGAGACAAAGGCATCTCATAATCCAGTTCGAAGTTGCTACCTGTGAAGTTGGTGACCTTGCGTAACAAGTTCGTCTTGCCAGATTTGTTGTATCGTACAGTCATGGCATCTTCAGAACTGGAAGTGACGTAATCCACGTAGCCATCACCGTTAATGTCTGTCAGTTGAACGCTGTCCTTGCTGAACGACCGGTTATATGGGGAACCGGAAACACCCACACACACTTTCAAGATAGTAAAGAAAGTCATGCCTAAGGTGACGGAAATGTCAGCGGATTCGCTGTAGGAACGCCCAAAACTAATTTGGGATATTCCGTTGATGGTTTCCTCTTCCGACCAATCTCCATTTCCTTTATTATATTTCACCTTTATCGCAGAATTAGATTTCTCGATGATGTCGGGAAGTCCATCGCCATTGAAATCCATTAGCATCTTATCGGTCCAGTTTCTGGAAAGATTCACTCCAATTCCTCCACCAATGCTGGCCTGTCCCACATTGAAGTTTCCACCCATGTTCAAACCAAAGTTACGGCTGCTGCCCTCTCGTACCACGTTTATATTCCAATTTTCAAACGGTTGGAACTCATAACCTTTGTTCAATGCTACTTTGCCCAAAGCATCGACCTTGTCGGGAAGACCGTCGCCGTTGACATCCATCCATGTGTAGGAGGAATTGTCACTGCCACCACCAAGGCTGGCACCGGCACTGCCAGAGCCATCGAAACTAATCTTGGCAGTTCTCGGGGTGTTGGAAATGCCACGTGTCGGCATAGAGTAGCTTCCACCAAAATTAGACCCTTCGGAGATTGTTGCGGATGAGGAGATACCTTGAACTTGTTGAGAAAGATCGCGAACAGGACCTATTCCACCCCAAGGCTGCGAATATTGCACCTTCACCGCTCCTACAAAATCGGGATATCGGTCGCCATTTAGATCCAGATAATCCGTTTCCACGTTGTTATTACCAAGTGAGCGAGAAACACCCATGTTTATGGGAACCAGTGGGATGCTTAAACCTAAAGACTGGTTGCGCATACTTGAGGAGTTTATTTTACGTATGGTTTTCACATCCATTCCCTCTGGAACAACGGGAACAGGATGGTCATATTCGACAATGTCGATTGTGTTTTCGTCGGCAAAATATTCTGAAATTCTCGTATTGGCAACCGTATCCTTTGCAAGATAGTTGATGTTTCCGTATCCAACCCATGCCCAATGACGGCTGTCTGGCTGCATTTCCACCCATTTGGTAGTATTGGACAATGGAGTGTATATGTTGGAAGCCTCGAAAGCAGAAACAATGACAGAAGATTGTTGCGGATGCTCCGTGTCTGTTGTTGGCACAAAATGATTAATAGCTGTCGTATCATCCTCCGCATCCTGCTGAGCCTGAGGATGTGGAAGCACTGTTGGGATGAGCATTGACAGATCTATCAGAGAGTCGTGTACGTGTAGTCCGCCTGCTGTGTCGTTATTGTTGTATGCAAACTGTCCCCAACCACGGTACAAGGGTCCGAACAACCAATGATATACCGTATCCTTACGTGTTTGATGATCGGTTTCTGCCAACATTGCTACAGGAGGATAATAATCAACTGAATCCAACACGACAGGATTACGAGCGCTGTTGGGGAAAACATAGTGTATATGTGGTTGTATCTGAAATGCACCGTAATCTTGCGCCTGCAGGAACATCAGTATTTTGTCTTCTTCCATAAGTTGCCCAGACATATGTATGGTAGTGTCAATACCGGCGTAAAGATACAGGCCGTCTGGTGTAGTGGTATTCCCATTAATGGTAAGAACCGTTAAGACAGCGATGTCAGAGGTGTTTGCAATTGCTCGGCATCGTATATCCATTTTGAACATGGAGTTGTTTTCATGTGCTTGGAAGTATTTGTCTCCTGATACTATGAAATCACGAGACGAATTGTACGTGTCGGAATTATCAGCGTACGCGATTTCCTGTTCCCAGATCACCTTGTCGAAAGAACGGTTGGCGCCAGATTGAAGGCGGAACATAAGGATGTCGCCTTGGGAAACGTGTATATTATTAACGGACTGGTCTCTTCGTACACTGTCATTTGAACCGATGGAATCCAAGAGAAGCATTTCCAGACTATCGCTATGAAGGATATAATTTGAGTCAACGGTCACGCCGCGGCAGATCTGTATGGCGTACGAAATGCCATCACGCCATCTGGATTGGGAAAAGCTCCGTGAAGTGTCCTGCAACAGTTGGATGCTCGAATTTATGTCAACCCATCCACCAGACTGAGCCACCCAGACCTTTACAGTTTCCAGATCCGGATCATGAGATATTGGATCACAGACAACCTGTTTGCGGTACAGCTCTGCAATGAGATGTTTTTCATCATACATAGCTCGGGTGGAGTCATAGCGAGCATATCTGACCCTGAGGTCGTATCTTCCCGTGTTCACACTGTCCTGCAAAGCCAACAGGGCGTCTGCCGTTGGATGGTCTATAACGGTATCCAGAACCCAAGATAGCCTACACGCAATATCAGGATCAACAGCACCATCAAATATGATTCCAGAACATAACAGATCACTTGTAACAACCGAGTCTGAAATGACAACCTGTTCTTCACTATTGTCTTGAATGTAAAAGTTGCGAAAGCCAACCACTCCGTTCTCAGTCACATTGAATAGCACACCATCATCCGTAATCAGATCGGGAAGACCGTCAGCATTGACATCTGAGAAATAGATGGAAGTCGTGGATTCTGTGTATGGCCAACTGCCACTATAGGAACAGCCCGCCGAGGCTTGCAATCCCCACGTGGTAGTGTTGCTCGTTTCGTGCAAGAAATCGGAAAGGCCAGCGATACATATGGTGTCTCCATAGAAGAATGTAGTGTCGCTGGTAGCGATGCGTTTCCGGTAAAATATCTTCTTGCCTTTCTTGAAGACTTTGTCGGCAAGTCCATCACCATCGAGATCGATGAGCGTCAGGGCGCCTTCACTTTGAGAACGGCTGTAGTTGAAGTTGCCACCTGCGCTGAAAGAAGTGAGCGGTACGACAGGACCAACACCCACTGTTGCCGTACCTCCAACATTCCAGCTTTTCCCCTTTGTCGCTCCCAGAGCAGTTGCACTGCCTTCACCTCCCAGGTTGAAAGCGTTGGTTATGAAGAAACTTTTGATTTCGTCGTCACTATCCGAAAGCCCAATATCAACAGTTTCGCCAAACATTTCATCTGCCGCGGGCGCGTCAAAATAACTAAAATGCGTTCGGATATGTTCCCCTCCATTCCAACTGTCAGCAGAGTCATAACATTTGCTTTCTCCTACTACCAAACTATTAATACGAACCACTTCCGTAAGACGAGTTTTAAAGAAAGAATGTCTTCCATTCTCATAAAAGAAACTATAGGCTCGTATTTCTGAGTCGAGATGGTTCACACATAAATTACAGAGCAGTTCTGTTGACGACTCTTTGAAACCGTGATTGAGGTTGATGGAAACATCCTGACGGTTTTCGTTTCTCCTATGGAAATTAATACTGTAAGCTCCTTGTTCAACCGAATCCCCCGTGGCAGAACGCCATCCCGTATATTCAATTTTTTTCAAATAGATCTGTCTGCCAGGCGATTCCCCAGCATATTTCGAATACGATACCGTGTCGTAACTGTATCTGATCCAATTGCCATCAACATCAACACTTTCTGTGAGCATCCACTGAGCGATGTCATGTGTGTTCGGGTTGCATAGAACACTACCATAGTCAACAGATTCGTCATTGAAATTTTTTCCATAAAAATCGGTTATACCGTTCCGATGCGTCACGCTCCACCAGTAATTGTCCGGATTAGTCCCGTGTCTGACAATACTGTCGAATGCATCACTCTTTCGTGGGTAAAATTGCACCTCGTCACCCAGAGATGTCCTTAATGTCCACTGGTTGGTGCGGTGAGGCATTTCATGAAATTGTCCGTTAGAGTCCATGGTGACGAGTTGTTCGCCCTCATACACATACACTTCACTTTCTTTTTGATTGTCATATCTGGGCACTCCCCATCGTGTTTCTACAGAAATAGACGGGATAGAAATGTCCCAGCCCACGCCGAGCCAGCCGTTGCCGCCACCGCTGCTGTAGGTCAGCGCGAGGCTGGGCTGCATACCCTGCCGTCCGGCGGGTATCTCAATCGGATAACTCAGGTTTGCCGTGCCGTTGTTGTTGGCTGTGGGCGGCTGCATCAGCGGCAGCCCTTCCAACGGATTGGCAGCTTCCAGCTCTTTTATGCTCGTAGGTATATAGCTGGAGGTTTCTGGCATTTCCGGTGCCTTAATGACCGCATTGATGAAGTCCAGTGCCCCGTCGTCTCCCTCGCCTGCGGATGCGGAGAGTTGGGCGGATGATAATACAAGCTGTAGATCCATTTCCACGCTGTCTCGTGGAACAGAAAGCCACCGACCTGTTTTGGAATCGTAGCAATAGGTGATGATATCCTCACCCGTGAAACCTTGTGGCAACAGCATCGTGTCGTATGGAATGGATGCCACCACACTTCCCAAGTCTGCAAGAGAAACATTCATACGATAGGCTGCATATCCAGCCGTCACGTTCACCATGCCAGCCTCTAAAGGTGCCACTTCGTGAAGCGCAAGTCCAGTGACCGTAGCCTGTACGTATGCCGTTCCTTCAAGCGTGGCAGCCCCGATTTCCAGATGGAAGGGCGTGGCAGTTTTGGGCATCGTCAATGGCAACGGAAGTCCCGTTCCCGATATAGTCCCCTCCTTATGAGCGGTTGTAGATTCCGTTTTCCCAATGGAAATAGGGGAAATCTCGCTTGTGATCCGACTTCCGCTCAATGACCGGGAAGCATAGTCTGAATTCATGAAAATGGCCAATACCGTTAGCATGGCTGTAGTTGCATGAAGTAAGATGTTTTTCATGTTCTCCATTGTGATTTCGTCGTTTACTGAATGATCAACTTGAGCGTCTTGTGCTCCAGATTGCTTATAATTTCGATGAGATAGACACCTGGTGTATCCTCGTAGCCGTCGAATACATAATGTTTGTACCCGGCATCTGTCATTGCCCTTACGGTCTTGCCATCAGCGGTGGTTATGGATACAAAAATGTCAGACGTTTCTGCCAAATCCACCTCCAAACGATAATGCTTCGATGCGGGATTTGGGGTAAGCAGATACTTGCTTGTAGTCTGGGTGTCGGAACTTTCATCATCCGGAACACGGGAGGATCGTGTTCCTGCCATATCAAGCCCTTTGTTGTCCGCCGATACAGATATGCAGAAAGCGTCTCGTCCGTTTCCATCCACGTCCCAATGCAAGTCTGAAAACATAAAAGTTCCTGCGGAGTCTGCGTTGGAATATGCGAAATCCAGATCTTCCAAATGGAACTCTCCAGTCCCGCTCCTGTCTATAATCAAAATCGGATTTGTGCTGTCGGGACATAGTTCGCAGTTGAACCGTAGGAATGTGGAAAGTTGGGACATTTCGTCACCTGTAATTTGAACCAGACTGTTTGCCACAACCAAGTGTTCATCCCCGTTTGCCAAATACAACGATGTGGGGATGGTTAACGCATTACTGTCCATTCCCATAACAATAAATGAGCCGTTGGACAGGAATGTCGTATTGGATTCATTTTCCGGAGCAAGTGCGTCAAGTCCCCATACGAGACAATCATCTGCAAAATAAGTTTGCTTCTGGTTCAACCCCATGACGTCATCCCGGCCTATTCCGGCAATGGAGTAGGATTTTGCAGGAGCGAGGTCGTAGCTCCAAATGCATTGTTTTCTACTATCAAGGTAATTGGTCTTATACAAGGTTGCGCCATACTTTATAGCAAGGTATGAGAGCCATTGCGTCAAGGATGTGTCGCTTAAATGATGGTCGAATATCACAAATTCAGACACGTTGCCTTCGAAGAAGATAGAATCTGCAACACCAATGCGCAACATCTGGCTATCCGTTGGTGTCGTTTCCCAAGATTGGAAGAGGTAGTTTATTACGTTTCTTGGACGATTTGCCGTGTCATAGAGAATGCTTCCATGTTCGCCAAGAATTCGGTGTGTGGTTAGTCCGGTTCCCGCGATCGAATCCAATACAATGGACCATAATCCGTTTTCAATGATTGAATCGTGGGTGTTGTACACGATGATGGCATCCGCCATCTGCGATATAATCCCGTGGGTGCAAATCTCGAATATTTGCCCGCCGTCCACTTCGAAGCACTTGTTGAAGTTCATCCGAGCGAACGTGTCGGGGAGTGCACCTGTAGAGGGTACGGCGTTCCATCCGTTGCCGGAGACGTCAACCCAAGACGGCGCATTCAGCGTTGCGCTGTCGGCACGCA
>JAZUEE010000032.1:0-5918 GCA_045639985.1 Bacteroidales bacterium | reverse complement strand
ATTGAGTGCTGACTATGACGAACCCAATACTATCTATCAATGGAATACGGGTGACGAAACTCAAGAAATCCGTGTGTTGTCAGAAGGCGACTATACGTTAAGTGTGACTACTACGAATGATGCAGGAACTCTTTCCTGTAGCGGTTCGGATACGATCCATATTGGAATCTTTGAGTCTCCAGAGGTGGATTTCTCTTTGAGTGATACGAATGGATGTGCCCCCTTAACACTTCGTCTCACAAATCATTCTACACCAGAAGACGCAACGTATGAATGGTATATTTTCCGTCAAGACGGCTCTCTCGCATTTAGTTCTGTACAACCGAATCCTACGTTTAATGTTGATGAAGCGGGAACGTTTTCCGTATTACTCAAAACAAAGACTGATGATGGTTGCGAAGACTCATTGGCAAAATGGAATTCTTTTACGGTAAATATGCAGCCGATTGCTGAATTTGCTGCCAATCCTGAAATCTCTTTGATGAGTGAAAGTGATGGTGTGGTGAACTTCCACAATTATGCCGATTCTATTCAGTTAAGAACATCTCAAGGTAGTTTCTATTGGGATTTCGGTGATGGTCAGATTGACTCATCGGCGTTTTCTCCGCAACATATCTATTCCTCATGGGGCGATTATGATGTGACCTTGCATGTTGCTACGAATGCCGGTTGTAATAGCGAAATTACTCATACCGTAACTATCGAACAAGATTTGGTGTTCCCGAATGTGATTACTCCGAATGGCGATGGCTTCAATGATGTTTTTGCTATCGAGAATCTCAATACAAATGTAAATCCTGAAGATCCAGACCAATACCGTAATAATAAACTCTATATTTACGACAGATGGGGTAAAAAAGTGTACGAAGCACATAATTATGACACGTTTGCTAAAAATGGTACGATCCAACAAGGTTCGCAATACTTTGATGGTCTAAACCTCCCCGATGGCGTGTATTACTATAGTTTCTATTACAAAGGAAAAGCAAAAACCGTAAATTATAACGGCTCCCTTACTATTATTAGATAGCGATTAGCTTTTTGGTAGATAAATTTTTAAATACACATTATTTTAGTTAAGTTCTAATTAAAATAATGTGTATTTTTGCATCATGAAAAGAAATATTAATTTTACACGAGGAGAATGGATTGCGGCACTGGTTCTGCTATCCGTAATATTAGTTAGTTATATACTTTATTATATATATAACAATACTATAATGGATGTTCCCAAAGACCAATTCCAGTATGTGGCGCAAATCGATGCGTTCAATCAGAGGCAATTGGAAATTTCTGATTCGTTGGAAAGTGTTTATGCGCATCGTACCGAGCAAGGTCGCCATTATTCGTATATGCAGAGGGATACCAATCCGAGATTTAAATCATACGAAAAAAAAACGCTGTATGAAATTGTAAAAATCGATTTGAATCATTGTGACACGAATGATGTTATGACCATTCCTCAGTTTGGAAGTAAGCGTTCGACTAAAATGTTGGAATATAGGAATCGCTTGGGTGGATTTTACTCTTTAGAACAATTACAGGAAGTTTATGTTTTGCAAAACATAGATTTGAAATTTTTGGATACGTATTTTTATGTTAATAAAAGTGATGTCAAAAAGATAAACGTAAATACGGCTTCCTATAAAGAGATGGTTTCTCACCCGTATTTTGATGCTTATTTGGCCAAAACCATTATTAATCATCGGAATAAAAAAGGTAAGATATCGTCATTGGGCGAGTTTCAGCAAATCACGCATGCCTATCCTGAGTTGATGGAAAAGATACAAAACTATATTTGTTTTTAATGATGGCGGAATAATATTTATTATGTACGTTTGCACTTTCGTAATATAAAAACAAACAGCTTGATTCTATGAATGATACGTTAAATACGATTTACAATCACGTCAGTGTTCGTCAATTTTTGAACCAAAAAGTCGAGGATGATGTCCTTAATAAAATTCTAAAAGCAGCATGTTGTGGCTCAACTATGGGAAATATGCAGCTTTTCAGCATTATAGTGACGGAAGACGATGCCATGAAGAAGAAAATGGCACCGTTTCATTTTAATCAGCCGATTGCGACATCGGCTCCGTTGCTTTTGACTTTTTGTGCGGATTTCAGGCGCGTTAACCGCTATTGTGAATTTCGTGATGCGGAAACTGAGGCCTATAGCAATATGCAGAGTTATCAGTGGGCAGTGACGGATGCCCTAATAGCCGCTCAAAACGCCTGTGTGGCTGCCGAATCGTTGGGCCTCGGCCTCTGCTGGCTGGGTACAATAACGTATAATGTGGATAAGTTTGTTGATGTCCTCCAATTGCCGAAACATGTTATACCCGTTGCCTGCATTGCCATGGGATATCCTGTTGAAAAACCGGCATTAACACAAAAACTGCCCGTTGAAGCCATGGTTCATAGAGAATACTATCATGATTACGATGAAACGTCCATCAATCGTCTGTTTGAGGATAAAGAATCATCCCAAGAGACCAAACAAATCTTGGAAGAAAACGAACTTCCCAATTTGGCTCAGGTTTTTACACAAAGACGTTATGTGAAAAAGGATAATGAGTATTTTGCCCAAGTACTGTTGGATACGTTAAAAAAACAGGGCTTCTAAATAATACGGAAAAGTTTTTTATTTGGCAGTACGAAGGTTGTTTAAATACTCTTTATGTACTTTCAGCAGCGTGCCGGCTTTAATGGATTCTACTTTGATGAAAAGCATGATTTTCTCGCGTGTGGTCATAAAGACTTTTTTCTCGTTGGCTGCCCACCATTTGTAATATTTGACGGGCTCGAAATTGTACATGCTTTTGGCCGCAACAGGTTGTGGCTGTCCAGGAAAATCAATGAGTATCTCCAACCCGACCGCTTTTCTATAATAATCAATGTGGTTGGCACGTAACGTACTCATTAGTATTCGATAACTATCTCGGGTGAGCTGAAAATCAATAGCAATAAGAGCTTTGTGTAAGGTTACAGGGTCATAACGCAACCAGTCATTTAATTTCTTCGTTACAGGTGCTCCATCCACATCCAACGTCAATATGTCTTTGTGGGAATACGTTTCGCCTTGTTGGGGGTATTGGATGTTATCTTCGATGGATTCGACTGCTTGTTCTTCTTGCTCTACATCCAATAAAAAATCCGTTTCAATGGAGGATAGAATTTTGTCGGTAAGACTGTCGTTATTGTAAGACATATTCTTTGGTAATAAATTGGTTGATTAGATGTTGATAGATTCCGTATCAATTGTTCGATACAATGCAAAGGTCGTAAAGATTTATAGATATTATTCCCGATTTTGATATTTTTTCCACCAATGAATTGTGAATAGTGAGGTGCGGTTTATTGAAAATATCCTATTTTTGCTTCCTCAAATGCAGCTCCTTAAATAGCGTGTGTTGGTACGTGTTCGTGTTTGGAGCAAAATAGAATAGTCATAATAATTGAGATTTTCCAATATGATGAGATTGATACGTTTTTTATCCTGTATAGTAGTTTTTGTGTTAACCTGCTGCCTTTGCGGTTGCAAAATCAATAACATTGAAAGCTGCGAGAATGTACGGTTCCTCGTCTCCAAATCGGGATGTACGACCAACGACTGGCAGTTCCAGTACAAGGGCAAGTGGTATCCCGCTACCGTGCCCGGCAACATTCACGAAGACCTGTTCAATAACGGCCTGATTCCCGACCCGCATTTCGGCACCAACGAGGATTCTGTGCAGTGGGTGTCCGACAGCATTTGGACCTATCGCCTTTTCTTTGATAAAGAGTGCCTGACGGACCGCAATTTCGGTCATCATCAGTTGGTGTTTCAGGGCTTGGATACTTACGCGGAAGTCTATCTCAATGGCGAGCGCCTCAAAAGCGTGGAGGCTGTCGAGATGCCCAATAATATGTTTCGCGAGTGGGCTTTTGACGTGGAAGATAAACTGAAAGAGAAAGATAACGAATTGATTGTGAAATTTCTGCCGACTGCACCCTTCGACAGTCTCGGCAAGTCCAAAGTGGCATGTCAGATGCCTGACACGCGCGTGTTTACCCGCAAAGCACAGTACGAATCCGGCTGGGACTGGGGCCCGAAAATCAACACCTGCGGCATCTGGAAAAATGTCTATATCCGAAGTTGGAAGTATTTTAAGAAAGACAATCTTTATGTTTATGACACCAAACCAACGCTTGACACGAATGGTGTGTGGGAATGTATGGTGGACCTGGATGTTGAGGCGGAGAAGAAGATGAAGGTGGAGCTCTGCATAACAGTGGTCCCGCCCACCACTGATTCATCAGATAGTTTGAATCTGCAGGGACAGAATAACGCTATTGAGGTGAACCACAATGTCCGTCTGCAAAAGGGACACAATAAGATTTCCGTACCTGTGAAAATCAAGCATCCGAAGTTGTGGTGGCCCAATGGAATGGGCGAACCTGAGCTATACACGTTCACGGTCAGAATCGGCTACAAAGGAAATGTCTATTATGATAGCCACTTGGCCAATTGTGAAGTTGTGCAGCATGGTCTGCGCACTGTCGAGCTCCAACGCGAAAAGGATGATATCGGCGAATCGTTTGCCTTTGTGGTTAACGGAAAGCCCTGCTTTATGCGCGGTGCCGACTGGATTCCCGCGACTTCATATCCAGGAATGATGGTTCGTCCGGATGGCAATGATAAGTACTATCAACTGCTGCATGATGCGCAGGAGGTGAATATGAATATGATTCGCGTGTGGGGCGGCGGACTTTACGAGGATGACGCTTTTTACAACTATTGCGACCAATTCGGACTGCTGGTTTGGCAGGATTTTATGTACGCCTGCAATCCCTATCCCGGGGATGATGCCTTTCTGAAGAATGCCAAGCAGGAGGCCGTGGAGCAGGTGCGCCGCTTACGCAACCACGCCTGTATTGCCGTTTGGTGCGGCAATAACGAAATCCACAACGGTTTGGAAGACTGGGGCTGGCAGGAGGCACTTTCCTGGACAGACGCGCAGAACAAACGACTTTATCAAGACTTTCACAACCTTTTTGAAAAGACACTGCCCGATGTGTTGAAAGATAATTTTCGCAATGCCAATTATGTCTCCACATCGCCGACGTTCGGCTGGGGGCATGACGAGTGCTGCACGCACGGCTGCTCCCACTATTGGGGCGTCTGGTGGGGCGAAATGCCTTTCTCCATCTGGCCTGAGAAAACCGGCCGCTTTATGACGGAGTACGGTTTCCAATCCTATCCCGAAATGGCGACGATTGAGACCTTTACCACGCCAGCGGAACGTCATCTTGGCTCGTCCTCTTTAAACAATCACCAAAAACACAGTAGGGGAGTGGAGATTATCCGCAAGGCGATGCAGGAGGATTTTCGCTACACCCAAACCGACGATTTGGATGAGTTTGCCTACGTCAGCCAGTTGGTGCAGGCGGAAGGCATTGTGCAGGCCATAGACGCGCATCGTATCCAGCACGACAAATGCCGTGGTACGCTCTATTGGCAGCTCAATGATTGCTGGCCCGTGGCTTCTTGGAGCAGCATTGACGCTACTGGCCGCTGGAAGGCGCTCCATTATCGATTAAAGGAAGCGTATGCCAATGTGTCTGTCGCCGTGCAGCACCACGCGGACAATACGTTGGATGTCTATTTGGTGAATGACGGACTGAAGGCGATGAAAGGAGAAGTGAAGGTGAGTGCATACGAGGTTTCGGGTTCCAAGTTTCAGGTTTCAAGTTTCAAGAGTGCGGTCGGGGCGGATAAGGCTGTGAAGGTGTGCGTGTTGCATCCGAGTGATTTTAAGGGTATCGCTCCGAATCGGATGGCGTTGAAAATACAGTTTGAGACGGAAGGCAAGGTCATTGCCGAGCGCATCTGCTATTTGGTGAAGCCCGGCCAGTTGGTGTTGGAAAAAAGCGAC
>JAZUEE010000031.1:0-3956 GCA_045639985.1 Bacteroidales bacterium | reverse complement strand
TTGTTCATTTTCCAGTTTCCAATAACGATTTTTGGTTTCATATCTAAATGTTTTTAAATGAATAATTGCTGATTTTTGAAAGGCCGCAAAAATAATGAAAAATTCAATTCCCCATAGCTCATTTCTCATTAACCTTTCTCCCTTTTATCCCTTCCCGAAAAATCCCGATGCGTATGTCTGGAAAGTGAATTTACTATGCGCCGCGTATTAAAGTAAATGTTACATTTGCCGCTTCTAAAAAATCAGCGTATGCGTTACAAACCACTACCTTCAAAATTTTATGCCCGCAATCGTAAAAACGTGGTGGGCGAGATGGTCAGAAATTCCATTGCCGTATTAGTTTCACACGATGAATATCCCCGCTGTGGTGATACCACCCAGCCGTTCCGCCAAAACTCCGACCTGCTGTATCTTTGCGGTATAGACCAAGAAGATACCTATTTGACGCTGGCCCCCTGGCATCCCAATCCTGCCTATCGTGAAATTCTCTTCATCAAAAATCCGTCCCCCGAAAAGATTGTCTGGTTCGGTCATCGCTTGAGTAAGGAACAGGCATCCGAACTTTCCGGCATCGAAACGGTGATGTTTGTTGAAGAGTTTGAAGGCGTACTCAATGATTTGATGATGCATGCCGAGCATGTGTATCTGCACATTCCCGAAGATCCCCGCATCAAGCCCGATTATCCGACTCATGAAGTGCGCTTTGCCAAACAGGTCAAAAACGATTATCCGCTCCACGATTTCAAACGCTTAGCTCCGATTCTTTATCCGCTTCGTGTCGTGAAATCCAAAGAGGAACTGGGCGCGATGAAATTCGCTTGCGATATTACGCGCCGCGCTTTCGAACGCGCTTTGAAAGCCATTGAACCGGGCAAGTATGAGTACGAAATTGAAGCGGAGATGACATACGAAATGATTCGCAATGGCGCCACAACGCACTCGTTTGCTCCCATCATCGCCGCAGGCCCGGATACCTGTATTCTGCATTATATTAAAAATGATAAAGTGATGCAGGACGGTGATTTACTGTTGATGGACTTTGGTGCCGAGTACGCCAATTATGCCGGCGACTGCTCCCGTACGGTTCCCGTAAATGGTAAGTTTACCAAGCGTCAGAAACAGGTTTACGAGGCCGTGCTTTCCATCTATAAGGAAACCATCCCCAGATTCAAACCGGGAATGACGATCCATAAAATCAATGATTTCGTCTTCAAAAGAATGGATGAGGAGTTGATAAAACTGGGCCTTTATACCCGTGAAGATGTTAAGAACCAAGACCCTGCCCATCCTCTCTTTAAGAAATACTATATGCACAATACCAGCCACTTCATCGGTTTGGACGTGCATGATGTCGGCCAGCGCGATTGGGTGTTCCAACCCGGTAACGTGTTGAGCTGCGAACCGGGCATCTACATCGCCGAAGAAGGCATTGGCGTCCGTATCGAAACGGATGTCGTTGTGGGCAACACGCCCGTTGACCTGATGGCCGGCACGCCCGTTGAAATCGACGATATTGAAAAATTGATGAAAAAATAAAAACCGACGTTGTTCATTGTCATTTATAAACCAAATATCGTCCCTTCGCAGTCTGTCGATTGTCGGTATGGCAAAGAATACCGGCAAGACGGTGTGCCTGAACTATATCCTTGAGCAGCTGAAACAGACGGATAGGGTGGTGGCGGTGACCTCTATCGGGTTGGATGGCGAGAAAACCGACCAGGTGACGCAGACGGAAAAACCCGAAATAGAGTTGACGGAAGGAATGTATTTTGTTACTTCAGAGTATCACTACCGCAGTCGGCGGTTGTTGTCGGAAATATGCCAGGTTTCGGATGAAATGACGTCGCTGGGCCGTTTGGTTACGGCGCGTGTGTTGCAGAAAGGCAAGGTGATATTGACGGGCCCGGCTTCCACGGGGCGCGTGCGTGCCCTCATAGAACAGATGGATGCGTTGGGCGTGAGCTTGACGATAGTGGATGGCGCATTATCCCGAAAAAGTCCGGCATCACCGGCGGTCACGGAGGGCTTGATTCTTACTACGGGCGCAGCCATTGCGCCAGATTTGAACTCCGTGGTGGCTAAAACAAAATTCGTGTACCAACTTACCCAGTTGCCCGAATTTGAAACGGGCATTCGTGATGAACTTCTGATGGCGGACCCCGGCATCTGTGCTATAGAAAACGATTGTCTGTTTCGTTTGCCTATTGCTTCGCCGCTGCTTTTTACCAAATGTAAGGAAAAACTGTTCAGCCATGGCCAAACACTTTTTGTTAGCGGCATCGTGACGGACGCGATGCTGGATTACCTGCGGGTACAGCCAAATGTGAAAGACACTATCTTGATAGTGAAGGATTTTACTAAGATTTTTGTGTCTCCGATTATCTTGGGTGGCTTCTTGCAGAAAGGTGGAAAACTAATGGTTCTGAAACGCCCTAACTTGTTGGCAATCTGCATTAACCCCACTTCTCCGACCGGCTTCTCCGTTGATTCGGATAAGATGTGTTCGGCCTTGCGGAAAGTGGTGGATGTTCCGGTCTATGATGTGATGAAGATGGAATAACGCTATATCAAGGAGCGGTTGTTTAGTTGGATGCGCCAATGGTTCCCACTCTCGTCATCGTATTCATAAATAAATTCCTTTTTGGTTAATTTCCGAATCGTGGCATTGTATTGATAACGATGTCCGACGAGTGAAAAATCAAGATTTATGATTTGGTTTTTCTTGTTGTCAGCATCGTAAAAATACCAAAAGCCAGCCGATGATTCACGAATTTGGCCTTTGTAGTAGGTCATTACGTTTAGTACGTGGTCGGCATAAAAATAGTAAAAAGTAGAGGGCGCATTAGCATAATATAGCGTGGAATCTATTTCTTGGCCGTTAAGATAAGTGTGCGTTATCTGCCAAGTTCCGATAATTCGGAAATCGGGCGCGTTGATATTGCCGCCCGAGGCACCACCTTCAGGATAACAGCCGGTAATTGTCACCGTAGTGATGGCAAAACAGAGAACGATTAGTATGTTTCTTAATTTCATAGTGCTAATTTGTTAATGGAACAATGAGTTTTGAAGGTAAAAGAGTGAGAGGTCTATGCCTGAAACTTACACGTTTGCGTCAAGCTCCAGGGCCTCGAACAGCTTTTTCATGCCCTTGGTGGCGACATCTTTGATGAAATGCACTCTTCGGGTGATGGGTTGAACGTCTTTGGGGTCGATGACGTAGATGGGCGTGTCGGTGGGGGCGTAGTAAAGTAGTCCGGCAGCGGGATATACGTTGAGTGAAGTGCCGATGATGACGAGTATGTCGGCTTTCTCAACGGCTTTGGCCGCTTCATCCAACATAGGGACGGCCTCGCCAAACCAGACGATGAAAGGACGCATGCGTGCGCCGTCGGGGGTGCGCTCGCCGTGCCTGATAGGACGGTAGCCGATGTCTTGCACGTAGCGTTTCCCATTCTCGCTGCAAACTTTGGTGGCTTCTCCGTGAAGATGGATGATGTTGGTAGAGCCGCCACGCTCGTGCAGATTGTCAATGTTCTGGGTGACAACGGTAACATGGTAGTATTTTTCCAACTTGGCCACTAACTTGTGCGCGTCGTTGGGCTGCGCCTTCTCAAGTTGCGCGCGACGGTCATTGTAAAAATCTATCATTAAGTCGGGATTCCGATACCAGCCGTCAATGCTGGCTACGTCTTCCACATTGTAATTTTCCCAGAGACCATCACTGTCTCTGAAGGTGCTGATGCCACTCTCGGCACTAATGCCGGCACCGGATAAAACGACGAGATTCTTCATAATGTGATAATGCGGTAATGTGATAATGTGATAATGTGATAATAAGATGATGTATTCCTGAAACCTGAAACTTGAAACCTGAAACTTGAAACTTGTCTCGACGCAGCAAGCGAGAGCAAAGACACAACTTGTTTGGCTTTGCCGAGCTGCAAGGAGAGTATGAA